>JAGGXJ010000068.1 GCA_021163105.1 Syntrophobacterales bacterium | reverse complement strand
GCCTATTTGTATAGTTGCCTTTCTTACATATCTCATTGTGAGAACCATTAAAGAAGTGGATGTTCCTATACTGGAAATGCCTGCCTCAGAGTTTTTTCCCATGTTATTTTCACCACAGCTGTTTCAATGGGAATTACTCATGGCGTTACTTCTGGGCTCAATAATCGTGGCTCCCTTCGCGGCCTTTACAACAAAACTTACGAAAGACAAATTAAGATACATTGTAGGCACAATAATCATCGTTCTGGGCGTGTGGACTTTGTATAAGACATTTTGTATATAAAGAGGTCTAAAATTAATCCCTGATCTAACCGACGTAGTCCCCCCCTCTGACCCTGAAATATTCTCGACTCAATAGAATACATGTAAGATCAAAGAAGAAACGAACAAAAACAGGTTAAAAATTAATGTCAGAACAAATTTTATTTAATACCTCGCCTGACAAATCAAATAATTTGACCAGTGGGCGCGTACTTGCGCGAAACACAATCTGTAACCTGGTTGGACAGATCGCCCCTTTACTTGTTGCTCTTTTTGCCATTCCTTTGCTGATTAAAGGTCTGGGTACCGCTCGCTTCGGGGTGTTGACGCTGGCATGGGTGGTTGTTGGTTATTTCAGTCTGTTTGATCTGGGACTGGGCAGGGCGCTGACAAAACTGGTGGCGGAAAAACTTGGAGCTGAACGAGCGGAGGATATCCCCGGGCTTATTTGTACAGCGCTGGCGCTGATGGGAATGCTCGGTATTATCGGGGCGCTGGCGGCGGCAAGTATTTCTCCTTGGCTGGTTCATAATATTCTAAAGATCCCACGGGCATTGCAGGATGAAACTTTGAAAGCCTTCTATCTGCTTGCCTTGTCTATTCCTGTTGTGATCAGTGCTACCGGCTTGCGCGGCGTGCTCGAAGCGCATCAACGCTTTGACCTGACAAACATAGTGCGTATTCCTCTTGGAATGTTTACCTTTCTGGGGCCGCTTATCGTACTGCTTTTCTCGAACAGCCTGTTTCCTGTGGTAGCCGTGCTGGTTGCCGGGAGATTTTTGACATGTGGGGTGTTTTTGGTGTTATGCTTGCGTTTGATTCCGGTATTGCGTCACAACATCAGACCGCAACGAACCATGGTTTGGCCGCTGATTAGCTTTGGAAGCTGGATGACTGTAACCAATATTGTTGGCCCCCTTATGGTTTATCTGGACAGGTTCTTGATCGGAGCCCTTATCTCTGTTGCTGCGGTTGCTTACTATGCAACTCCCTATGAAGTGGTAACAAAGCTCTGGTTTATTTCAGGAGCGGTAGCAGGTGTATTATTTCCGGCTTTTTCTAGCACTCTGGCCCAGGATCAAGATCGTACCGCGCGGCTGTTTGGCCGGGGAATAAACTATATTTTTCTTGTACTATTTCCCTTAGTGCTTGTCATTGTTACCTTGGCCCATGAAGGCATGACCCTGTGGTTGGGCGTGGAGTTTGCCGACAATAGTGTCTTTGTATTGCAATGGCTGATTGTCGGAGTGTTTATCAATAGCATTGCCCAGATCCCTTTTGCATTGGTACAGGGTGCGGGTCGTCCGGACCTTACCGCCAAGATGCATCTTATTGAGTTGCCATTTTATCTTTGGACCTTATGGTGGCTGCTTGGTGTCTATGGCATAAAAGGTGCGGCCATTGCCTGGGTAGTGAGGGTTGGTATTGACACCTTAATATTGTTTGTTATGGCTCAGTGGCTTTTACCCAACACAAAGGCTCTTATCCGGGATAGTCTCTTGAGGATTATCATAGCCGTATGTATTTTTATCGTGGCTGGATATATAACGGGCTTGTTTCTAAAAGGACTGTTTCTTATTGGAGTGCTGACAGTTTTTATTGTCGTGACATGGCTCTGGCTATTAGTGCCAGAGGAACGAGAGCTGCTAAAAGATTTTTTCCGTCTTCGTATGACAAAGAAAGGATAAAAAGAGATGCTCATCAATATTGTCAACGTTATTTGTAAAAAATTCTATTTGTTTTTTCTAACATAAAAGCATTTGTCGAAAGGTAGAAGCAATGATTTCAAACAAAAAACAGAAAATCCGTACTCGTTCTTCCCACAATTGTTATATATGCGGTGCAAAGGGGCAACCGTTGTATCACGGATTGGAAGACCGCCTTTTTGGCGCACCGGGTCTGTGGGATTTAAAAAAGTGTCCTGATCCCGAATGTGGTTTGGTTTGGATGGACCCCATGCCTATTGAGGAAGATATTGGAAAGGCATATGAAACGTATTATACCCACGAAGAAGAAACTAATGGGCGTAATGACAATTTAAAAAAGACAATTTGCCGGCAGTTTTTACGGAAACTGTATGTTTTATTTAGATTTTTTGCTGGCCTTGACCGGCAATGGCAACGTGTTTATATGATGTATCTGGATCATATCCAACCCGGCAAACTGCTTGAGATTGGCTGTGGAAACGGTCAACGCCTTGCATTGTTTCAGTCGCGTGGATGGATAGTAGAAGGGCAGGAGGTGGATCAAAAAGCTGCCAGGCAAGTTTATAACAGATTTGGAATCAAGGTATACTTGGGCAAGCTTGAACATCTTGATCTCAAGGAAACAACCTATGATGCGATTATAATAAATCATGTTATCGAACATGTTCATGATCCAGTTGATTTATTAAAGGAGTGCCGATGCTTGCTCAAACCAAAAGGGCTACTGATAGCAATAACGCCGAACATTGAAAGTCGTGGACATCGAATATTTCGTTCTTGCTGGTATGGCTTAGATCCTCCGCGGCATCTCCGGCTTTATTCTGTAAACACCTTAAGAAAATTAGCAGAACAGGCTGGATTTACTAAAATAAACTCCTGGACTACAGCGGCAAATGCAGATGTTATCGCCAGGGGAAGTTTCAAAATAAGACGAACAAATAAACATAATACATTAAAATGGTCGGACTTGATATTGGCCGTGAAAACATTGTGGTTTCATCTGTTTTCGTCATTGTCTCTCCTGCTTAACAAATATTCTGGCGAGGAATGTGTTTTGAGAGTTGTAAAATGACAGAACATCGTGATTGTATAATCAAGGATATCTGTGCAGTTGTAGTAAGCTACTTTCCCGACAGTAATTTTCCTGAGCGCATACGCAAAATCGCGGAACAAGTGGGCAAAGTAATTATTGTTGACAATGGTTCTGACATTGAAACTATTGAAGTCTTGAATAAGTTATCATTACAATCAAGGATACAGCCGATTTTAAACTCCGAGAATTTGGGAGTAGCGACAGCATTAAATCAAGGGGTGTGGTGGGCCCAAGGGCATGGTTTTCGATGGGTACTACTATTTGATCATGATACAACACCGGAAAAAACAATGACTGAAGAGTTATTATCCGTATATACTAAATTTCCTTGTCAGGAAAAACTCGCAATAGTAGGTTCCAATTATTACAATGCGTACAATCATTGCCCTTTATATAATATGGACGTTGATTCTTGTAGATGGATGAGGAAAACGGTTATCACCTCAGGTAGTCTGTTGTCACTGCGGGCATTTAACACAATAGGGCCTTTCAGGGATGAGTTCTTTATTGATCTCGTGGACTTCGAATATTGCCTCAGAACAAGAGCAAAAGGATATTATGTCACTATTACCAGTAAACCGATTATGGAACACCGTTTGGGCGAGGTTGAGGTGCATCGGTTGCTTTGGAGAAAAGTAGGCACATCAAATCACTCAGCGCTTCGGCGATATTATATGACCCGAAATTATATCCTTTTAGCAAAAGAGTATGCTTCGAGTGAACAGGCTTGGGTTCTCGTCACTTTATTTCATTTTCTTAAATCGATAATCTTAATGATTTTGCTTGAGAAAAACAGGAGGACAAAACTTAGAAATGTGATTTTGGGAATTTGGCATGGTATTTTAGGAAAAATCGGGATTAATGAAAACTTATAACTCAACTTTCTGAGGAGTGAATTTATCTCTGTTGCCAATTGAGAGTTCTAGCTATTATTAAGGCCAAAACATGTAATCGCTTCCCCCATTACCAAGCCGAGAATGGAGTTTATAATTCTCCCCAGAGACCTTTGCCATTTGCATTATCCTCTTCAGCGCATCAATGAAAACTATATTGGCTATTTCTTTATTGCAAATTCTGAACAATATTCTGAGACTTTGCATAACTATTTATTAAGAAAGCAGAAATATAAACATCAAAACAAAAGATTTGCGTTACCGGTTAAAATTCCATAAGTCATTCCAATGAAAAACACAAAAACTGGAGTTATTTGTGGACTGCATCGCAGTGGCACTACTTATGTCGGCCGCATTTTATCGTTGTCAAGTTCAACCTCTGTGATCTACGAACCATTCAACTCTGTTTGGGGCTTGCAATATGCGCCTCCTAGTTATACTTACTGGAGGGCGGAAGATGCATCTTCTTATGCCGAAAAGATTGTTCAAAAGGCACTAATGTTTCAAGGTAATTTCTCTAAACCCTTATCAACCAAATATGGCTGGCGAAAAACCAAGTATAAATTTTTTGGAGGAAAAAAGCATTTACAATGGAAAAAATTGAAACTCCTTGAATTTCTACATATGGTACCTAAGCATGTTATATGGAAAGATCCTTTCTGCACCTTTATGGTCGACTATCTTTCCCGAATTTACAACATGAAAATTGTATGTATGATACGCCATCCTTGTGCTCATTACTATAGCGTGAGCAAACAAAACTGGTTTTTTGACATTCGCAATCTTACGAGACAAAAAAAATTGTTAACTGATTATGGGACGGGAAATCCCGAATATTTATGGGAAAAGGCCAAATCTGATAACCTTACATCTATTGCCTTACTCTGGAAAATAATGATAAGGATGATGACATCTCTTAACAAGCAAAATAACAACCTCATGATTGTCCGTCACGAAGATCTGTGCATACAACCAGAAGTCGAAGTAGAGCGTATTTGTAAATTTTTAGGAGTAGGTTTCACCCCGCGTATGAGGAAGTATATCCATATAACGTCTCATGGTTTATATGCAGAGGCCTTAAATGGGAATGAGCATGATTATGTAAGGAATAGCAAGGCGTTAGTCGATATATGGAAAAGCAAGTTACCGGAGAGAGAACAGGAAATGGTATTACAGATTATTGGGGAGGATATTAAAAACTTTTATGGTACAAAATGACAAAAATACGAGGAAAAGAAACAATCGATTGATGGGAATTTGTCAGCATGACTAAGCTAATTGGAAATGAAAATATCCTGCTCAAATATATTGATATAGAAAAAATTGGTCAAATTTTAGTCATAGCAATTGTTTTGATATTCACACTGAAATTTTTCCAGTCTACTCCCTTTGAACGCATTTTTTTTCAGCTACAAGCTGTTTTTCTAGTCTTAACAGCTCTCTTTTTAGTTAGTTATGTTGTTATTACATTACTTAAAAAAGATTGTATCAACGAAGTTGTGATCTATTTTTTGATACTCATTTCCATTATTCCATTTTACAGCATGTGCCGGGCAAGTGCTGAGTTTGGACAACCTTTTATTTATGGTCTTTTATCTGAGCGTGCGTGGTTACTTATTGGGGTTGGAATATGGTTCTATTATGTAATCATCACAAGAAAGATAAATCTTGCTACCATTGAGTCTGCATTTGTATTTATGGCATGGGCTTCCTTGGTCATTTTTTCGTTGTTTGTATTGTTATATAATCCTGGCCAACTAGCTTATAAGTCACATTTTGTTCACATGGATGCGATTCGTGGGTTACGTTTTAAATTTCAAATGTACTTCATTATTTTTGGTGCTGTCTATTATTTTGTAAAATATGCTGTTCATGAAAACCTTAAATATCTTGTCATCTTATTATTTTTCCTGGCCTATTTACTTTTTATCCATCAGGGCCGAATCACTATTATGGCACTTGCAGCCACATTTTTACTTTACTACTGGCTTAACTATTCATTAAGTAAGCTGGCAATTCTATCGATAAAACTGTCTCTTTTTCTTCTCGTTGCGTTAATAGCTATCCAAATAATCATGCCGGACTATCTGGATCGTATGAGCTATTTGTTTGCACAGATGGTTAGAGTTCTTACAGGAAAAATGTCGCAAGATCCTTCCGCCAATAGCAGGATTTTACAAAGTCAAATGGTTTTGAATTATTTTGATAACCATCCTTTTAGTCTCTGGCTTGGCGCAGGCAGAGTCAGTCATCAGTGGAATGGAGGATACCGCTCACTATTCAGTTATTTCTATCCTTCAGATCTTGGAGTGCTGGGCGGACTGTTTTTGTATGGAATTTTAGGGTTGGTTTTTGTCCTAATTATTCCTGTTATCATTTCCATCAAAACACTGAGACGCGTTCCCGAAAAAGGGAATGTTTTTATAAAAACTTTAAAGTACTTACTGGTCTTTGCTATTATCCGTGCGATCCAGGGGAGTTTTTATTTTGGTCCAATGGTATACATTATTTCTCTCTTTATTTTGCTGGCATATAACGATTTAGAAGGAAAAGCAGATGCCAACTGATTTATCACCTAAAGTTTCTATCATTCTTTTGAACTATAACGGTGCCGAAGATACAATAGATTGCCTGAAAAGCCTGCAGAAAATTTCCTACAACAATTATAATATCGTTATTGTGGATAACGCTTCGCCCGATGATTCCATGAGAAAAATAAATCACTATATCCAGTCTCAACCTCTTATATATAATGTTTATAGTTCTCCGGATGAGGCAATGCAAAGTCAGTTATCACAAGCCGAGCTTATGTTGCTTCAAACGGAATATAACGGAGGTTACGGGTATGGTAATAATATCGGCATAAAATATGCGCTGAAGCATGGTGCAGACTACGTGCTTGTTCTGAATAATGACACCGTTGTTGATCCTGGATTTTTGAAGCCGATGGTACAGATGTGTGAAGACGATGAAAGCATTGGTATCGTTTCCGGAAAAATTTATTTTTATGATAGGCCGGATGTGTTCTGGTTTAACGGAGGAAAATTTAACCCCTGGACCGCAAAGGTAAAGCATATTTATTTCAACGAAAAAGACACTGGTCAGAGACCGCCGGAAGAGACCACATTCATTAGTGGTTGTATGTGGCTGGTTCCAAGAAGAGTATTTAAAACGGTTGGCTTTATCAATGAAGAGTATTTTATGTATGTTGAGGATCTTGAATATTGTCACCGAGTATTAAAACAGGGGTTTACCTTGAAAGTTTGTGAAAAGAGTCATGTATGGCATAGAGTGGGCAATGCGAGCGGTGTACAGTTTTCAGCTTTCAGTGTCCATATGATGTCAAAAAATCTCGTAATTTTTATTAAATTAAATTTTAGTATCTTCAGACTTTGTATAGCAGTTACATATATTTTTATTTCTCGATCTTTGAGATGGATTAAAAAAAATAATATGAAATTATTGAGAAGCCATATCAGGGGAATGGTTGATGGTCTCATGCGCTAACTCATTATTTCCCCAATCTTGTTATTGGCGGTGTTTTTAAGGCAGGTACAACAACCTTGTTTTCATATTTTGCCAGACATGGAGATAGTGATGTGTACTTGAATGTTTTGTAAAGTATATTTTTTTGGAAAGAAAACAAAAGCCAAAACCCGATGTTAGATTAAAAACGAGTTCTTTGAGATATATAAGCCGAACACACAAGAGCTTGAAGTCCTTATGCAAAGAGATTTGAAACAATGGCACAAGAAGAAGGTTTGATACAGAAGCAGAAATTAGCGATGAGTGATGTAAGAAAACGTATAGCTATCTTTGACCATGTCGGGAAGAAAGCCGGAATGGATTATTACGATAGCTCACTCCTGAAGGGCTTTTTGCATGCCGGGCATGAAGGGTATGTCTTCAGCAATTTTTCTGGACTGGATGCTGAACACATTAACTATATTCCGGTATATGACGGTCATTCAAACGCCAACGGGTTGGTAAAAGGACTGCGCTTGCTCTTCGGGACACTCAGAGCTGCGCAACTGGCCAGAAAAGAGAAAATAGATCTAGTGATTCTTCACCTTTTTTCCGCCAATGTCGTGACTCTGGTTCTTTCCGCCATCCCGAAGCTCTTTGGTCTTAAAACGGCCGTAATTTCGCATGACATTTCCAGCTTCGCTGGTAATGACAGTGTTGCTGCTGTTCAAGGTCTTATCTATAACACGTTGTCCGATTATATTATTGTTCATAATCGATTTTCCTATAAAACATTGATGAGCAATATCAAGATAAAAGAAACGAATAAAGTCCATGTAATCAAGCATGGCGGATATCTTGATTACGTTGAACAAAAAATAGACAAAAAAGAAGCAAGACGACAACTCGGGTTGGAGGAACATGCCAGATATATCCTTTTTTTTGGGCAGATAAAGAAGGTAAAAGGACTGGATATTGTGCTTGAAGCTATGCCGGATGTTGACAATAACATCCATCTCATTATTGCGGGGAAACTGTGGAAAGATGATTTCTCGTATTACGATGAGATCATCAAGAAGCATCATTTGGAAGATAGAATTGTCAAGCAGGTAAGATTTATAAAAGATGATGAACGTGAAAAGTATTTTATTGCAGCTGATGTGAACGTTTTACCTTACCGTACTATTTACCAAAGCGGAGTACTCCTGATGGCGATGAGTTATGGTTTGCCGGTCATCGCATCCGATTTGCCCGCGAATAAAGAGATTATTGCGGACAAGAAAAACGGGTTACTTTTTCAAAGCGAAAATAGTCTAAAGTTATCAGAACAGATAAGCCGTTATTTCAATGACGATAGCTTGCGGGATACAATCTCCAGGAATTCGATTGAAACAATAGAAAGAAATTACAACTGGGATGATATTGCAAGGGCATATCTTGACATTATTAGCAATCATAGAGGAGATAGAGAATAATGAACATTGTGAGTCTCGGGATATGTGTAATTCCAAACCGATCTTGGAGGGGTGGCTTCAGTGTCTCTGATTTTACCCTGAAATAAATGTTGATTATCGACAATTTTATAAAAGAATGAATAACTCTATTGCAATTCTAGGCATCCGAGGGATCCCTGCTCAGCACGGCGGTTTTGAAACCTTTGCTGAGCATTTTGCTCTTTACTTGGCGGAAAAGGGGTGGAGCGTCACCGTTTACTGCCAGGAGAATGGTGAGGAGAGTTTCTATGAAGACGATTGGCATGGCATCCATCGTGTTCATATCCCGGTTGGCTTAAAAGGTGCCAAAGGAACGATAGTCTTTGATTGGAAAGCTACCTTACATGCCGCAAAAAGAAAAGTCCCTGTCCTGACATTAGGGTACAATACCGCCCTTTTTTGTGCGATATATCGTCTGAAGGGGATTAAAAATCTTATCAATATGGATGGTATCGAGTGGCATCGTGAAAAGTGGAACCGGCTTGAGCGTGCCTGGCTTTATGTAAATGAAAAACTGGGGGCATGGTTGGGCAACCATCTTATTGCGGATCATCCCGAAATAAAAGACAGGCTGGCCCGGTTTGTTTCAGCAGATAAAATAACCGTTATCCCTTACAGTGCCCATATGATAGATTTTCCGGATGAAGACCAGCTTGCCCGCTTTGATCTTAAAAAAAATAACTATGCTCTCCTTGTCGCCAGACCCGAACCGGAAAATTCAATTCTCGAAATTGTAAAGGCATATTCCTGTAAAATAAGAGAAATACCGCTTGTAATTCTTGGAGAATATATTCCGGAGTCTAACGGTTATCAGAAACAGGTGGTTGATGCGGCTGGAAGTGAGGTCAAATTGGTCGGGGCTATTTATAACAAAGCTGTAGTGCAGGCCTTGAGATATTTTGCCAGGTTCTACATACACGGTCATACTGTGGGTGGTACCAATCCATCTCTTATTGAGGCCCTGGGGGCTGGTTCTGCTATCCTTGCGCATGACAACGAGTTCAATCGCTGGGTTGCAGGTAAGGGAGCACATTATTTTTCCTCTGAAAAAGAATGTGCGCAAAAGATGGAGTTGCTTCTGCGGGATGACGATTTAATTGCCGAAATGAGGGAACAGAGTAAAAGGCAGTTTAATAATAACTTTACCTGGGATAAAGTTTACCCTGCTTATGAGAAGATTTTGATGGATAGATTATTTTGAGGTTATCCTATATTGTTTGAAGAAAAAGAAGGCCTTCCCATCGTATTGCTGGAGGCTTTAAGCTACGGTCTGCCGGTTCTGGTTTCGGATATTCCGGCGAACAGAGAAGTTGGATTACCGGAAGAGCGGTATTCCCGGTGCGGTGATATTGCCGATTTGAAAGATAAGACGAGGATACTTCTCGAACAAAAATTGACGAAAGAAGAGCAGCAGTATATATATCTTGAAATAGAAAACAAATACAACTGGGACAAGATTTCGGAGGAAACGATCGAGGTTTATCAAAAGGCCATAAGCTGAGATTGAAGAGTGCCCGGTTTTCAGTTTAGTCAGGAAAACAAAATGACAGCGCAGATTAAAGGGTTTATCAGGCCCTATCATTCCCGCCTTACCTTTCTTTTTCGTCTTATCGATTTTTTCTGGATATTTGCCCTCTTATGGGTATTCGTATTAATCCGGGGGATATCATTTACCAGCGCCTATGTAGTGATAGCGGCATTATCCTGCATACTCTTTTATATTTTTTCTGATATCAGAAAGCTCCATACTTCCTGGCGGGGCGGCAATCTTCTTGGCGCGGAGATTAAAACTCTGTGGCTGGTATGGATCGGTGTTATTTCCGTGGATGTTCTGCTTGGTTTTGCCACCAAGACATCAGCCGACTATTCCCGGCTTGTGATATTGCACTGGATGTTTTTCGTGCCGGTGGTACTCTCTCTCTGGCGGGTGTTGATCCGTTCAATCATGAACAGATTGAGAAGGGTGGGGAGGAACAGCAGGACAGTGGCTATTGCCGGTGCCGGAGCTCTTGGTCTCCGGCTGGCTGAGACTATTTTATCCTCTCCTTATATGGGGATGCGTTTGACCGGTTTTTTCGATGATTTCAAGGAAAAAGATATCTCCATGCCTCAAGGTGGAGAGTCCTTTAAAATCAGGGGAAATCTGGATGAACTGGTGACGTGGGCTCTAACTGGAAATGTTGATATAATATATATTGCGCTGCCTAAACAGGCTGACGAGCGGATTCGAGAACTTGTCGAAAGACTGGCTGATTCCTCTGTCTTTGTGTATGTTGTGCCTGATCTCTATTTTCTTGACCTTCTTAATGCCCGCTGGGTTAATCTGGGTGGCATTTCCGCGGTTAGCATATATGAAAGCCCTTATGATGGCTTTGATGGATGGCTAAAACGGTTTGAAGATCTTCTTTTAGGAAGCCTGATTCTTATAATAGTTGCTCTCCCGATGATTATTATTGCTATCGGGATAAAGTTTTCCTCTCCCGGACCGGTTATCTTTAAACAGAAGCGTCATGGGTTGAGGGGAAAAATTCTGGTCTGGAAGTTTCGCACCATGTCTGTATGTGAGGATGGTGATGTTATTGAACAGGCGCGCAGGAATGATCCCAGGGTTACCAGATTCGGGGCTTTTCTCCGGAAGACCTCGCTGGATGAGCTGCCGCAGTTTATTAACGTTCTGCAGGGGCGTATGTCCATTGTGGGTCCGCGGCCTCACGCAGTTGCTCACAATGAATACTACCGGAAGCTTATCCCGGGGTATATGCTTCGCCACCGGGTAAGACCGGGAATTACCGGACTCGCTCAGGTGCATGGATGGCGTGGGGAAACCGATACCGTTGATAAGATGGAGAACCGGGTCAAAGATGATATCCAGTACCTCCGCAACTGGTCCATCTGGCTGGATATAAAGATAATCTTCTTGACGGTATTCGGGAAAAAAGCAAAGCGAAATGCCCATTAAGGGGAGGCGCATAACCGGCAGGTATATTCTGAATTCGAGGTATACGTTACTTTTCAGCCGGTCAGGGTTAAGCACAATTACTGTAGATGGTTAATAATATTACTGGTTATATAAGGGCTCTACTGAAAGAAACTTTTGTCGGATCAGATGTGTTCAATCTGTTAAATTTGAGTGTTCCTGTCTTGATAGGGGTGTTCATTTTTTTGAACCCCTTTCCACATACCACGGCAATTAAGGAGATATGTTTTTATCTATCTGTTTTTATTGTGCTTGCTCTGGTTGCTTGCAGGAAGGTTGAACTATTATTCAAGACCCCTTTATTGCTCCCTTTTGGGCTGTTTGTCTTTTGGTCGTTCCTCAGTATTTTCTTCGCGCTTGACAAGGGAAACAGTGCCAATGATTTTTACACGCATTTACTTAAGTATATAATTTTCTATTATATTCTGATAAACTTTTTTAATTCAAGACAGCGGCTTGCCTGGCTTTCATGGATCTTTATTATTTCTGCCGTAATTTTTTCCATCGGAGGATTTGTTTACTATTATTTCATATTGGATAATGTCCTGACAAAACGCTTTATGTGGGATGTCATCCAGGCCCCTACCAATACCATTGTTGTTGTTTTATTGTTTGCGGCTATTCTTTCTCTGCATTTCCTTCTTACCGATAAAAACTTGTATCACAAAATGATTTCCCTCGGTTTTCTGTTTCCGTTATTCGCGACAACGGTTTTAACTCAAACCCGTTCGGTTTTTGTAGCTATGGTTCCGGCGGCTATAGTTTTGCTGATAAGGAATAAAAAGGCACTGATAATAAGCATTGTCGTTATTTTACTGGTTTTCTTCACAATGCCGGTGGGAAAGCGTTTTGAGGATGTTTCTCTTCGCAAATCCAGCAGTCGTATACAAATGAATTTTATTTCGCTTGAAATTATTAAAGATTATCCCATAATTGGGACAGGCTTTGACGCGCAGCCATACGGCAATATTCTGGATTTGAAAATGTACAATAAAAGAATACCAGACGCTTTCAAGGCACGCCATATTCCCAATGATCCACACAATCTATTGCTGGGCCTGACGGCAAGACTCGGTATTGTGGGGCTTGTGTTATTCCTGTATATTCTTTTTGTTTTCTGCCGAATGTGCTGGAGAGTTACAAAATATGGGAAAGATAACTTTATCAGAGGTTGGGGGCTGTGTGTCTTTTCATTGATGGTTATGTTCTTTGTAAGTGGATTTTTTGAAACACATTGCGGCCATATGACCGAAGTTATTTTCTGTATAATATTTGCAATGGTAACTATTTTATGGCGTCTTGATACGGAAGAAGCCCTGATATCTGAAGGCAGGTAAATACGGGTATCGTGATCCATCAATCGGAGATTCCCCGCAACTTGTTGCGGGGAGCTTTAATTTATGAAAAATGCCCGGGGTTTTCCCCGGGCATTTTTTGTTTTCAGATATTTAAGATACAGACTGTCGCCTGTTCACCTGAGTAGTTACTCTTTGTTTACTTCTTCAAAATCGGCATCCACCACATCGTCGTCGGCCTTGGCCGATTCGGCCTGCGCGCCTTCCTCCGAAGCTCCGGCTGCGCCCGCTGCTCCCTCAGCCTCTTTCGTGGTTGCCTTCGCGTACATGGCTTCCGCCAGTTTATGCGATGCCTGAGTCATCTCTTCCTGAGCTGCCTTTATAGCATCGACATCGTCCTGCTCCATTGCTTTCCTGAGCTTGACAATGGAGTCCTCTATATTGGATTTCTGCCCGGCGTCTATCTGATCGCCCATTTCTTTCAGATTCTTTTCAACGCTGTAGATCAATGAGTCTGCCTGATTTCTCAGCTCTATCAGTTCCTTTTTCTTCTTATCTTCTTCTTCATGAGATTCCGCGTCTTTTACCAGATTATCTATCTCTTCTTCCGAGAGTCCACTCGAAGCGGTAATTTTGATGCTTTGTTCCTTACCGGTGCCGAGATCCTTGGCGGACACATGTACAATGCCGTTCGCGTCAATATCAAAGGCGACGTCGATTTGCGGAAGTCCCCTGGGTGCCGGCGGAATTCCTGTAAGCTCAAATCTGCCGAGTGTTCTGTTGTCCTGCGCCATGGAGCGTTCTCCCTGCAGGACGTGTATGCTCACCGCAGGCTGATTATCCGCGGCCGTGGAGAAAATCTGGCTCTTCTTTGTCGGGATGGTGGTATTTTTCTCAATAAGCTTTGTCATGACACCTCCCAGGGTCTCTATGCCAAGAGACAGCGGCGTTACGTCGAGAAGGAGAACATCCTTCACGTCACCGGACAGCACGCCGGCCTGGATGGCGGCTCCCACCGCAACCACCTCATCCGGGTTTACTCCCTTGCTGGGTTCTTTGCCGAATATCTCTTTGACCTTCTGCTGCACCAGGGGCATACGTGTCATGCCCCCGACAAGGATGACCTCATTTATGTCTGAAGTGCTCAAGCCGGCGTCCTTCATCGCGGTCTTGCATGGAGCCTCAAGTTTTTCTATCAGATCCGAAACGAGCATTTCCAGCTTGGCTCTGGTAAGCTTCATATTGAGATGTTTGGGACCGGATGCGTCGGCTGTAACAAAGGGCAGATTTATGTCTGTCTCCATGGATGAGGAGAGTTCCATTTTTGCCTTTTCAGCCGCTTCCTTGATGCGCTGGAGGGCCATCTTGTCGCTTCTCAGATCAATTCCCTGGTCCTTCTTGAATTCATTCGCTATGTAGTCTATCAGCTTCTGGTCGAAGTCTTCACCGCCCAGGTGGGTGTTGCCGTTGGTTGATTTAACTTCAAAAACGCCGTCACCCAGTTCGAGGATAGAGATATCAAAAGTTCCCCCACCCAGATCAAACACAGCTATCTTCTCATCCGCCTTTTTGTCGAGGCCGTAGGAGAGCGCCGCCGCGGTCGGCTCGTTTATTATACGAAGGACATTCAACCCCGCGATCTTTCCGGCGTCTTTTGTTGCCTGCCTCTGTGAGTCGTTGAAATAGGCCGGGACGGTGATTACCGCGTCGTTTATCTTTTCTCCGAGGTAATCTTCGGCAGTTTGTTTCATCTTTGTCAGTATCATCGAAGATATTTCCGGGGTGCTGTAGTTCTTGCCTCTTATTGTTACCTGAGCGTCGCCGTTTGCCGCCTTTGTAATTTTGAAGGGACTGATGGTAATATCGTACTGGACTTCCTTTGACGAATACTTTCTTCCTATCAACCTCTTCATCGCGTAAACGGTATTTTCCGGATTGGTAACCGCCTGCCTCTTGGCGACCTGTCCGACCAGACGTTCGCCGCTATCTGTAAAAGCGATCACTGATGGAGTAGTCCTACTGCCCTCCTGGTTTGCTATTACATTCGGGTCGCTTCCTTCCATTACAGCGACACACGAATTTGTTGTTCCAAGATCAATTCCTATAATTTTACCCATTTTAATCAAACCTCCTGTGATATTCTGTTTTATTTGTCTACATGTTTTGAAATGGACACTTTTGACGGTCTCAGCAATCTGCCGTTCAGCATGTATCCCTTTTCAAATTCTTCAATAACCTTGTTGTCTTCTTTCTTTTTACCTTCCGTCGTCATCAGCGCTTCATGAAAATTAGGATCAAAGTCTTTTCCGATGGCATCTATTCTTTCAACGCCATGTTTGCCGAGCGCGGAGATAAAGTTATCGCGAATCAGAGCGAGCCCATCCACGAATGCCTTAAAATCTTCCGAATCGGATGCGTGTTTCAGCGCTCTCTCCATGCTGTCCACTGTCGGCAGAATGTTCTTTATGAGGGTTTCGTTTCCATATTTTATAAAATCCTCGCGATCCCGTGCCGCTCGTTTCTTGTAATTTTCAAGCTCGGCGCAGGAGCGCAGATACCTGTCTTGATTCTCAGAAGCGCTTCTCTCGGCCTCCTCCAGTTTCGCGAGTAATTCTTTCTTTGAGGCCAGCCTGGCACGAGATGAGCCCTGTTTCCCCTTTTCCTCGTGTGTCGCTTTTTCGATCTTTATCCCTTCACTCATAATTGTACGCTTATCCTCTATTTATCAGGAGTTATTCTCCGGTTTTTTGAACAACCTGTAATCTACCATGTCACAAATAACATGCCCCGCTGTAATATGAGCTTCCTGAATACGGGGTGTACTGTTGGAGGAAACATTAAGACAGTAATCTGCCATTCTTGCCATTCCCCCCCCATCCATTCCGGTAAAAGCGATGGTTGTCATTCTTAACCTGGCTGCAGCTTCAAAGGCCTTCAATACGTTGGGCGAAGAACCGCTAGTGCTTATACCCCACGCCACATCTCCTTCGTTTCCAATGGCTCTTATCTGCTTAGAGAAGATCTCTGAAAAATCATAATCGTTGGCAATGCTTGTTATGACGGATGTATCCGTGCTGAGTGCGATCGCCGGAAGGGGCGGCCTCTCTATCAGGAATCTGTTTACAAATTCTGCCGCGAGGTGTTGAGAATCCGCGGCACTTCCCCCGTTTCCGAACAACAATATTTTATTGCCGCCATTCATGGCCCGCGTTATGACATCAATTACCTTAACGAGCCTGGAAAGGTTTTCATTTACGAAAACCTCTTTGACGCGACTGCTCTCCCTGAATGTTCTTATTATTATGTCTTCAATATCTTCCATTGTAATCTTATCGCTCCTGAGACGTAATATATTTATCGTATTTTCATATGTCAAGGAAGGCGGCTTTTATAATCGGAAAAATGGGATTGAAAGAATCTCTGAGACATGTTAGAGATTCCTTCCACATTAAGGGGTTGAAAAAGAATAAGAGCCACTATTTGCCAGAGGCGATTTTGGAGAGAGACAAGGAACGAAGAGCGTCGCGTATCCAGTGTGATACGCAAGCGATGAGTGACGCAGCCGCAGCCCAAAAGCACCCTGGCCCTTTGGGGAGTCCAATCTTTGGATCATGGCAGCGTTGCTCCTCGGTTATGTGCCGCAGAGGGCACACTGCCCTCGTCGCGCCTTACACTGACCTCAAAGCTGGAACTCCAAATAGTAAATCTTATTCTTTTTCAACCCCTAAGCAAGGGAGACCATTATGAAGAGAAAGTACAATCCTCGGGAGATAGAAGAGAAATGGCAGAAATGCTGGGAGGATGAAAAGACGTTTAATGTGATTGAAGACACCGAAAGGGAGAAATATTATCTCTTGGAGATGTTTCCATATCCTTCCGGTAAGATCCATATGGGACATGTGAGAAACTATACCATAGGCGATGTGGTGGCAAGATACAAAAAGATGAGGGGATATAACGTGCTTCATCCCATAGGGTGGGACTCTTTCGGTATGCCTGCGGAAAATGCCGCCATTGAGCATGGAATACCCCCCGCGAAGTGGACGAATGAGAATATAGACTCCATGAAGAAACAGCTTAAGGAAATGGGGTTCAGCTATGATTGGGACAGGGAGATATCCACTTGTGAGCCGGAATATTACAGGTGGGAACAGCTTTTTTTCCTTTGGATGTACGAGAAGGAGCTTGCCTATAAGAAAGGAGGCTCTGTCAACTGGTGTCCCACATGCAAAACAGTTTTGGCCAACGAGCAGGTAGAAGCGGGTTTGTGCTGGAGATGTGGAGGGGAGGTCACCGAAAAGTATTTCGATCAGTGGTTTTTTCGTATTACCGATTATGTGGAGGAACTTCTGGATTGGTGCGATAAACTGCCCGGCTGGCCGGAAAGAGTGCTCACGATGCAGAAAAACTGGATCGGCAAGAGCTACGGATGCGAACTCGTTTTTCCCATGGCCGATTCCGATGATGTGATCAAGGTTTTTACCACCAGACAGGACACAATATTCGGCGCCACATTCATGCTCATAGCGGCGGAGCATCCACTTGTAATGGAACTGGCGAAGGGGAAACCGGTGGAGCAGGACGTCAGGGCCTTTGTAGAGCACGTCAAGAAACAGGACAAAATGATGAGGACGTCCGATTATTACGACAAGGAAGGCATATTTCTGGATGCCTGGTGCCTGAACCCGGTTACAGACAAAAAAATGCCGATCTACGCAGCGAACTTTGTGCTGGCGGATTATGGCACCGGCTGTGTTATGGCTGTTCCCACACATGATCAGCGCGACTTTGAATTTGCCGAGAAATATAATCTTGAAAAGATTGTGGTTATCCAGAATCCTGATGATCCTCTGGAGGCCGATACCATGACCGAGGCCTATGTGGATGAAGGAATTCTTATTAATTCCGGAAAGTTCGACGGCATGAAAAACATGCAGGCCTTGGATGATATAGTGGAATATCTGGAGTCCATAGGGAGGGGGAGAAAGACCATAGAGTATCGCCTGAGAGACTGGGGTATATCCAGACAACGTTACTGGGGGACTCCCATTCCTATCATCAACTGCGAAAAGTGCGGCGCCGTTCCGGTTCCCGAAGGAGATCTCCCAGTTGTTCTTCCTAAGGATGTAGAGTTAAAAGGGGAGGGAGGCTCTCCGCTTGATGCCATAGACTCGTTCATAAACGTCACCTGCCCCAATTGCGGTGGACCTGCAAAAAGGGAAACGGATACGATGGATACATTTGTAGAGTCTTCATGGTACTTTAACCGGTTCTGCTGCGCGGATTGTTCTGAGAAGCCGGGTCTCGACAGGGCAAAAGTGAATTACTGGATGCCGGTGGATCAGTATATAGGTGGAATCGAACATGCCATTCTGCACCTTCTTTACGCGAGGTTTTACACGAAAATGCTCAGGGACTTCGGTGTAATCGGTGTTGATGAACCTTTTTCAAACCTGCTTACCCAAGGGATGGTCTGCAAGGAGACTATGAAATGCGGAAAGCATGGCTATCTTCTGCCGGAAGAGGCGAAGGATGGAAAATGCATCCATTGTGGTCTTGAAGTGAAAATAGGGAAGACCGAAAAGATGTCAAAATCCCTGAAAAATGTTGTTGATCCCAAGTACATAATCGAGGAATACGGATCAGATACGGCAAGGATATTCTGTCTCTTTGCCGCGCCGCCTGAAAAGGATCTGGAATGGAGCGATCAGGGCGTTGACGGTTCTTTTCGTTTCCTCGGCAGGGTGTGGCGTATAGTTATGGATTATCTTGATGATATAAAAAATGTAACGCCTTTTGACGGCGGAGAAGAAATCGAAGGCGCTTTGAAAGATCTGCGGAAAAAGACGCATCAGACTGTCAAAAAAGTGACGGCTGACATAGAAGACAGGTTTCATTTCAACACGGCAATCAGCGCTGTCATGGAACTTGTAAATACACTCTATCAGACCGGCCGGCCAGAGAAAGATGACAGGAAGGGTTTTTCCGTAATAAGAGAAACGGTGGAAGACATTATACTTCTCCTGTCACCCATAGTGCCGCATATGACGGAAGAGCTCTGGGAAATGATCGGTGGAAGGGAAAGGCTTTCCGAAACCCCATGGCCCTCTTTTGATGAAGCGGTTGCCGCGGAGGAAGAGATCACCATAGTCGTCCAGGTCAATGGAAAGGTGCGAAGCAGGATACAGGTTACAGCGGATGAATCCGACGAGAGGATCAAGGAGCTTGCCCTGAATGACGAAAGAATAAAACAATTTACAGTGGATAATGATATAATTAAAGAGATTTATGTTCCGAAAAAACTGGTTAATATTGTTATTAAATAAGGGTTTAAGGGGTTAAGGAGTCAAGGGTTCGAGTGAAAGGCACAGGGACATCCTGAGCTCGAAACCCGCAACGCTTAACCTGCAACCCGTAACACGTCAAACCCGAGGTTTCTCATGAAAAGAAAATGGATTATATATATCTTGTTGCTATCACCCTTCCTGGGTTGCGGGTATCATTTTCCCCAAGGTGGAGAGAATATAGATGCCGGCATACGGAAGGTTTTTATAGGGCAATTTTCCAACAGCACCGGTGAAGCGAATGTTGAGAACTATATAAGAAACGCGTTCTTCAGCCGCTTCAGAAGAGAAAACAGATTTACGCCGGTCGCCGACAGAAATCAGGCGGATGCGTTTCTGACCGGAACAATAAGGCGGATTACCACATCGCACATTGCCTTCAACAGCAGTGACATGGCTAAAGAGAACCGTGTTTTAATGACTCTGGAGGTGGTGTTTAAAAGGGCTGACAATGGCGAGGCCATCTGGATAAACAAAGACCTCTCTGGAAGAGAGGCCTATAAAGTGGAAATTGATACCGCGGTAACGATTGCAAACAAGAAAAACGCTATCAGGAAATTGTCAGTTGATATGGCCGATAAGGCTTACCGGAATATTGTGTCGGGATTCTGATACTGAGACCCTATCCGAGGGCGTTTACCTTCTTTGTCAATCTTGATATCCTGCGGGCTGCCGTGTTTTTGTGGAATATTCCACTGGCAGCTGCCTTGTCTATTGTTTTTGTTGTGTCAAGCAACACCTCGCGTGACTTTTCCACATCTTTTTCCTCAACGGATTTGAGTACCGCCTTGACGCTTGTCTTTACGCGAGTCCTCGCGGAGGTATTTCTCATCCTTCTTTTTTCGCTTTGCCTGGCTCTTTTTTCCGCGGATTTGTGAGTTGCCAAAAATATTTCCTCCCTGGTTAAGTTTTGAAAGGGAATTCCTATACCACTTTACATACCATGTCAAGCTCAAAAGCCGGATGGATTTGCAGGATGAAAAGGGTTGCTTTGTTATTTATAATTATGGCACAATAAAACTGTTAAGGAAAAAATACGGATGGAGGGGAGAAATGACAGACAAACCAATAACAGGGGAACGGGTGAGAGAAGAGATTGCATCGACAATAAACACGATGAGAGGGGTGATTTTCAATCCAGCCGGATTTTTCAGAAAGATGCCCAAGAGTGGAGGATTTATTGAACCCGTTATATTTGTAGCATCGATGAGCTTCATTGTGGGTATTATTAATCTTATCCTGTGGACGATGGATTTGGGGTTTGCCACATCATTTGGCACAGCTCTCCTGTATGTTGTGATCACGCCGGTATTTGCAGTCATATTCGGTTTTGTGGGAGCGGCAATCCTATTTGTCATCTGGAAGATTATGGGGTCGCAGGAGTCATACGAAACCGCGTACCGGTGCGGGGCCTACGCTGTAGCAATCACACCTGTAACCACTATCGTAGGGGTAATACCCTATCTTGGAAGTGTAATTGGACTTGTCTGGATGGCCTATATTGTTGTTACCGCAAGCATTGAGGTTCACGGCATAAAATCAAAAATCGCGTATATTGTCTTTGGCGTACTCTTCGGTCTTCTCTTGCTGATGAACATCAGTGCGATGTACAGCGCCCGGAATTTTAGCAGCAAAACGGAGCAGTTGCAGAGAACCAGTCATGACTTCGATAAAATGACATCCGAGGAAAAAGGAAAAGCCATCGGAAAATTTATGAAGGGGATGCAAAAGGGAATTGAAAAAGACTGATTTTTCTTTATCGGTATTTCGCAGATTCCATGGAGGGAATCCTGATTTGAAAAAGAAAACGATTAGTTTACTTATTGGAACAATGATGGTTTGCCTGATTGTCACCTGTGTGTATGGCGGTGATAATTTTCCGAGACCAATGGGCGCGGTCAATGATTTCGCGGGCGTCATTTCGCCGCAGTATAAGCAGTTTATGGAGTCCCTGTCGCGCGAGGTTCTTGAAAAAACGGGAGCTTCAGTGGTGGTAGCCACTATGAAGGAGATTGGAGGGGATAATTCAGATGACTACGCGAACAGATTGTATGAAGCATGGGGTATCGGCAAAAAGGGTGAAGACAAGGGGATCCTGATATTTCTTGCCGTAAATGAGAGAAGGATCAGGATTGAGACGGGATATGGTGTCGAGGGTATTCTCCCGGACGGTCTTGTTGGAAATATCTTGGACCAGGATGTGATTCCCTGGCTCAGAAAGGGCGATTATGGCAGGGGATTGTCAGGTGCGGTGGCGGCCGTGTCGTCGGTAATCGCGAAAGATGCTGGTGTGTCTCTGACGGGAGCGCCACAGACGCGTCGGCAGCCGGTATCAAGAGAAAAAAAGGGTAGCAGCATCTTCTCTCTTATCATGCTTCTTATTGTTATGTCTCTTCTGCTGGGGACCAGACAGGGGAGAAGGATGCTTCCATTTATACTCCTTATGCTTATGATGGGTGGCAGAGGAGGCGGTGGTTTCGGTGGGGGATTTGGAGGCGGTTTTGGAGGTTTTGGCGGAGGCTCAACCGGTGGCGGCGGAGTTGGAGGAAGTTGGTAATATAAAATTTTTAGGAGGATTTAAAATATGAAAGGTTTGCTTGGCGTTATATCCGTTATATTGTTAATTGTTATAGGGGTTGGTAT
>JAGGXJ010000013.1 GCA_021163105.1 Syntrophobacterales bacterium | reverse complement strand
TCCCGAAAAGCCGGAAACAGGGGTTTCACATGATTTGATAAACTCTTCGATGTTGAGATCTTTTACGGGGTGATAATCAAGTAATCTCAATATAGATGCTGCCTGTTCTGTTTCTACCAGGGACGAGAGCCCATGACCGAAGCCCCCATCAGCTCTCTGAAAGCTCAGAACAAAATTAATGATTTCCTTCTTCTTGTTCTGTGGAATGTTGATGCATAGGCCAGAGCAGAGATCAATCAGAAACAACATTCGCTTAAAGGGAGCCGCCACTTCGGCCGGAAGACCTTCCGCATCAAAGCGGTAGTGATTGAAATGCTCGAGCAGATACACCGACGGGTCATGTGCGGGATGTTCTCCTATCAAAGACAGGCTAAGCAGAGCATAGTAGGCTGAAAAGATACTTTTGTATGATCCATCCTCGTTCTGCTGCTCAATCAAATACCGAATTGTCTTGTCGTCGTGAAAAGAAGCACCGAGAATCTTGAAAATTGCAATGGCATAATAAGTATCAGATCCATTTGGCTCTTCAAACCTGTAAAAGCAGAAGCCTCCCCTACGGCATCGGCGGGCCTTCGTGTAATCAATGACCCGTGCAATGAGATCACTTCCTTTATGAAAAGATCCGGTATCTGAACATGCCCTCATCCCAGAGATCCTCCTCTGTTCCCATGAGCGCAGACGTTCCGTCCGCCTAAAATCTTGACCAGCGAACGACGGTATGCGTCTTTTTCGTCATCCGTCAGGAGATCTCTCCGCAGAGCATCCTGTTTGGAAACGTAATTCCGGAGATCAGAGCTGATTCGTCTGAGACGTTTGGCCTCATCCCGTAATAAAAACCGCACGGTCACAGGGGAAAAAACTACGTTAACCAATTGTTCCAGATGGCGCAGACAGACACCGTGCGAGCGGGCATACGTCTGCCGTCCATCGGCATCCTTCAGAAATAGTGCAAGATGCCGGATATAGACCTCTTCGATTCTCTCCACGAGGTGGCACGCGCTGCACGTTGCAGAATCTTTTACGACATTCAGGGCTTTCTCCGGGGAGTTTGATGACGTTTCGGCACATGTGACGAGGATGGATGCGACATGGTCTAAAAAGGTAGAATAGCTGCGGGAAATTCCGAGAGGGGAAGAAAATGATGCTAATTGCCATGCATGAAATGGACAAAGTCCGAGTTCTTCCGCATAAATATGACGGGTACTCTCGTCGTTTGACAGTTCATACTGTAAATGTGCGAAAAAATCGGCCAGAAAATCCGTTATTTTAGTGCAAATAGGACATCCACGTATCTTACGAAGGTCTTGCTCTATATTGAACTCCTCCTGTTTTGCTTCCGCTCCTGTCAGGATTCGGCTTTTGCCTGCCACCCGCTCCTTCACGATGTTTTCTCCCTTGTGACGATTTCCCGCATGCTCAGGGGGTATCCTCTGACTGTTTCAGCCATCATGCGTATCCGTTCCGATTCCCACTGAAAACCGTTTCTTTCCGATGCTGCGTGGAAATACGCAATTGAATCTCTTCGGCTGATCCGCCCGAGCTTGATGACATGTTCCGGCAGCAATTCAGCCCGAAGGAGAAAGAAATCTTCCTCCCGCAAGAAGCTTTCCGCTATGGCTATAAATGGAAACCGTTTTCCCCAGGAAAGATACCGGATGAGGGCCAATCTCTGCGAAGTGAGTTTTTCGATATTATCAAGCACGAACACCACCTGCCTTGCGTCTTTGCATTTCACGGTGGCGATTTGATGGCGTTTTGTTTTATATCGCTGGTATTGGTCGGGCTGTTTGAATTGTTTTCCCGGTGAAATCTCTGTCAGAATATCGGTGCATACCTGGCCGGGGGTCTTCGAAAAATCGACGAATACAAACCGCCATCCTCTCCGTGATTGTCAGCAACATACCGGACCAGCTTCGTCCGTCCCATTCCGAACTTGCCCGTGATGATGACGTTGCCGCCTTTTTCGAGCGCCCGTACAATCTGTCGTGTTTCTTTTTCTCTTCCGACGAAGACCATGCCGTCTATCCCTTTGGCGTATGACAAAAGCAATGTGAAACACCGGGAAGTGTTTTCAAAAAGTCTGACGAGAGGAAGAATAGGTTATCGCACGAACGCCCCGCGGCCGGCATACACGGCGTTATCACCGAGTTCTTCTTCAATACGCAAGAGCTGGTTGTATTTTTCAATCCGCTCGCCTCGGCACGGCGCTCCCGTTTTCAGGTGGCCGGTACCCATGGCCACGGTAAAATCGGCAATGAACGTATCTGTTGTTTCACCGCTTCGGTGGGACACCATGGCGCCCCATCCCGCTTTTCGTGCGGTCTCAATGGCTGCGATGGTCTCGCTGACAGTTCCGATCTGGTTCAACTTGATGAGCACAGCATTGGCCGCATCTTCAGCGATTCCCCGGGCAATCCGCTCAACATTAGTGACGAAGAGGTCGTCTCCCACTAATTCCACCTTCTGTCCAATGGTCTTGTTAAGCAGCTTCCACCCGTCCCAGTCATCTTCCGCGAGCCCGTCTTCTATGACAACGATGGGATATTTTTCAACCCATGCGGAGTATAAACCGACCATATCGTCCGATGACAAGGTGCGGCCTTCCGTCCGGAGGACATACGCTCCGTTATCATAAAACGCGCTTGATGCCGGATCGAGGGCGAGGACGATCTCTTCCCCCGGTTTATAGCCCGCTATCTCGATAGCTTTCAGAATCACTTCAACGGCATCCTCATTCTTCTTCAGTGCCGGTGCGAAGCCACCCTCGTCACCGACACCGACAGAGTATCCTCTGTCTTTGAGCAATTTCTTGAGGGTGTGATACGTCTCGGCGGCCCATCGCAGCGCCTCTTTAAAATCGGGAGCCCCTGAGGGACAGATCATGAATTCCTGAAAATCCGGTCCCTGCCAGTTGGCATGAACTCCGCCGTTCAGCACATTGAACATGGGGCACGGCAGGGTGACGACATTGTCACCGCCGAGGAATCTGTACAGTGGCGTGTTGCATGCCTGTGCCGCGGCGCGCACAACCGCCATGCTAACACCGAGAATGGCATTGGCGCCGAAATGCGATTTATCGGGAGTTCCATCCCACTCGATCATAATACGGTCGACGGTTCTATATTCCAGGGCATCCATCCCCTGAACGGCAAAGGCAATTTTTTCGTTGATGAAATTGACCGCTTTCGTCACACCCTTCCCGCCGTACCGATTGTTATCCCCATCACGAAGTTCGAGCGCTTCGTATATTCCTGTCGAAGCGCCGGACGGGACGCCGGCACGCCCCTGTGCGCCGCCTGACAGGCTGACATCGACTTCAACGGTGGGATTTCCCCGCGAGTCAAGGATTTCACGAGCAATAACCCGTTCAATAGCAGTGTCCATATGTTCCTCCTCTTTAGTCCTTGATTAGGTCCGGTTATTCCGTTTCGAGATTTTTCATTATCTGTTCGAGACTCACCTGTGTCGCTTCATACTGCTGGAGTTCTGCGGCGACGGCGTGTGACTGTTCCAGGCGTTTTTTCAGGGTTTCCTGAATCGCTCCGTAAGCTGTTACGGCGGCGTCTTTCAACCTGTCGGCAAACTCCAAGCTGAAGTGGCGAAATACTCGGTTCAGATTCTGCAGTTGGGTCTTCAGAATTACTACGATCGGATGTAGCAAATAATGGGTTGGGGGCTGTTTCATGGAACATTCTCCAGGGTTTTTGGATATGGCTGTGGGCACAAACAAAAAAACCGCCTTACGGCGGTCGATAGACAGGCTGTAGTTTCCACCGCATAATCTTAATAGTTCTATTGCGACAGGAGTCATCAGCCTTTATATGGTTGGCACTTTACCGAGGAACTCCATCCCCGTTATTTAACGGTTGTTTACCTACATTAAGTTCTTCAGATTGTCAATCTCTTAAATATCATTGTAAGTGAATCTTGTGTTTTCCTGATTGGCATTAAAAACTTTGTGATAGTAATGATGTTTTTTTGATTGCCAAACGATCCGGGAAAATGCTGGATAGATGGAATGAATTAGTCTCTGCGCAGGATAAATTTTGGGGAAAATAAAAACTTAGAATAAGAGCCACCCTACCGCGTAGTTAAAGAATGACAAGTGAAGAACGGAGGCGCTACACCCTTCTATGACGCAATCACATCCTGTTCCGGAAGGCTATGATTTGGAAGTATTTATATCTTTCCTTTATTGTTATAACTAACACCCTCTTGGAAAATATTAATGCCTGTTGCAATATCTCTTTCACGCTAATCTGAAATCTCAATAAGCCTTTTCAAATGGCTTGACTTTTTTAACTTCATTAACTATATAGAGAGCCTTTCAATTAAGAGGGGATGGAGTTCCCCGTCAAGCGTCCAACCACTTTCAAAAGGGCTAATAACTCCTACCGAGTCAAATTGGTGTGGTGGACATCCAGAATAATCTTGCTATCCACATAGATAACAGCTTTGAATCCTGCCATCACACTTGCACTGAAATTTGGCAAAAACAAACACATTTCTGTCGAGGTGATTAATTAGGGAAATCTTTATGGAAAATGCATCTTTGTCACATATCCGGGATTACCTGAAAAGAATCCGACATATATGTGTTCAGTATCAGATTATCTCTCTGAATAGACAGATTGAAGTCTGCGAAGGTCTTCTGGTGGAGAACCCACTTATTGATGTTGCCATCCTCGGTCAGTTCAAAGCCGGCAAAAGCTCGTTTATCAACAGCCTCATCGACAAAGATATTCTTCCTGTCGGTGTTATTCCAGTGACAACCGCGATTACACGAATCCAATATGGCGAAAAAGAGAAAGTTGTTGTTAAATACTTCAACGGAACTGAATCTGAGATCGATCCTGCGAATATTGAAGCATTCACCTCCGAAGCAAGAAATCCTGCCAACCAAAAAAATGTCGAGGTCGTAGATATTGAGCTTCCCTCTCTCGAAGGTTTTGACGGCCTGAGGCTGGTAGATACCCCAGGTCTGGGAAGTGTTTTTAAGTATCATAAGAAAATCTCTGAAAACTGGCTTCCGGAAGTGGGAGCTGCCCTGCTTGCAGTTAGTTCTGACCGGCCGCTTTCTGATCGTGACTTAATGCTGTTTCGTAATCTAACACATCATACGCCAAGGATTGCTCTTCTGCTAACAAAAGTGGATATTCTAACCTTAGAGCAGCAGACCGAGATGGTGGAGTTTCTTAAGCAGACATTGGAGTGTGAGCTAAACAAACATATTCCCATATATCTTTACTCTACACGAGCAGGAACAAAACAATTCAAACATCGGCTGGAGATGGAATTCTTGTCTTATCTATCTTCGAACCGCGATCTCGAATTAAAGAATATCCTGCAATATAAGGTACAGTCTCTTGCAGAGAGTTGCTTAAGTTACCTCAACATTGCGCTTAAAACCTCTACGAAAACTGATCTTGATCGAGAGGAACTCCGCAGGCAAATCCTAAACGAGAAAGTCAACTATGATCTCATTGAAGATGAAATTGCAATCATCATAAACGAAAATAAAAGACAAACCCTCAATAATATCACAAATTACCTTAAACCCTTTTATCCCTCCGTCAAAAAAAGGCTTATGGCAAATCTTGGCAAAGAAATGCCCACATGGAGAGGAAACCTGTGGCGGCTGACAAGGAGGTATGAAAAATGGCTCTCAGACGCCATGACAGCGGAGATGGCGCGCATTTCCGAGATTGAACATGAGCATTTTCTTGACACTCTTAATAAGGCGCATGCAAGCCTTTCCCGGTCTATTATGACTTTCAGAAAACTTCTGGATGAAAATATACAGAAAGTTCTTGGAATAAAACTTGCGAAAGTAGAATGGGAAATCGATGTTGCCGACCCCGGTCATCCAGACATCAAAGCGCCATGGGTTTTTGATTATCACCTGGATTTGATCTGGTTTCTTATACCAATGTTTATTTTCAGAAGGTTTTTCGAAAAAAACTTTATGAACAAAGTTCCATGGGAAGCGAAAATGAATCTACACCGTCTTGCATCCCAGTGGGAAGGTCCTGTTAATAAGGCGATTGAACAAATGCAAGAACGAGCCATGCGGTATATTAGAGACGAACTTACTACTATTGATATCCTGATTTCAAAGACCCATGGCCATACAGAAGAAATCCGGGATGCGATAAGTGATATCAGGAAACAGTCAAATAATCTGAACCCTCAAAATGAACATCGTAAACCAGAATTATAGATAATATTTATTGTAACCGTGAACGGTTACAAATAAGCGTCAATCCGAAGTTGAGTTAACAAAAAGGTGCAGAGTCAGATTCGAGGCGTGACTCAATTTTGGATTGGCGCTTGAAGAACTAAGCCGCGTGTCGTGAGCTATGGGGTTTCAATTGCGACTTTGCCACTTTTTGTTATAGAGAAAGAGGAAATCAGGACCGATGATACCCGTTTTGAAATGAAAAATCTTCGAGACGGACACCGGGAACGTTATAGATTGCCTTACTCTTGATACGATTATCGTTGAACATTCGATTTTTGAACATAGGATACTGTTTCGAAAAAGAGTGCTCTTTTCGCAGGAAACCGGTCATATGGAGTTTGCGGGATAAACACTGCTCATCGTATAAACTCCGGCGAGCTGTTGCATCTGACGGGAAGCAAACGTTCTATTGTGTGCATTCTGCCTTTCTGACAGACAGGACAGACATTAACATCGATCCCGCAGATTCTGAGGACTCGTAGAAAGCGTCAATAACCGGCATTCTTGACATTTCCCTTTATCTTCCCTGACCCGAAGACATTCCTCCAAAAACACAACTTCAATAAATACTCTTTCGTTACGGTCAAGGGTATTGATAAGGCGAAGCCAACAATATTTTTTCATTGACCTAAGGTCAGGTAATCACCACATGCTTTGGCTAATGCCGTAGCCAAAATTGCGGTTTTGGAAAGCCCTTCATCCCTGATATGGTTTGCTTTTGTTTCAACATTCTTGTATTGTGCGCTGTCGAGAGAGTAACATACTGAACGGATGGTGCGAATAGATGGGATTGCTCAATCTTTTACTTAAAGATCCTCTGACCTTTGTTTTGATAGCTATACCGCTTTTATACTCGGTTATCCTCCATGAGCTGGGCCACGGGTGGGTCGCCTACAAAATGGGCGATCCCACCGCCAAAATGATGGGTAGATTGAGTCTCAATCCGCTGAAGCATCTCGATCCGGTGGGGACGCTTATGCTGTTTATCTTCGGCTTCGGATGGGCACGACCGGTTCCCGTAAATTTTGCCAATCTGCGTGAAAGCCGGAAGGGGCTGATATTTGTTTCCTCGGCAGGAATTGTCGTCAACATGATACTTGCCTTTGTTGCTATTTTTCTGCTTCAATTTCTGTCGCCATCCTCACATAGTATCACCGCCAAAATGCTTTATTATATGGCCCATATCAATATAATACTGGCGGCGTTCAACCTGATTCCGATCCCGCCCCTTGACGGCTCTAAAATTCTTATGGGGTTTTTATCCGAACGTCTTCAATACGCGCTTGCGCGATTTGAACCCTATGGTTTTTTTATCATAATCGGCTTGCTATACTTCGGCGTCCTGAACCCTCTAATTGATTTTTTCCGCTGGATTATACTGTCGATCATCAACCTTCTGCTCTTTAAATAATCGGAGTGTTAAATACTTCTCAGTTTCAAGTTTCCAATAACTCTTATTGACAGATTTTTTTAATGTGTGGCATTCTATGCCTCAGGAGGGTGAAATGAGTGCAACGATTTTTTATTATACCGGAACAGGAAACTCATTATGGGTGGCTCGCAGGGTTGCTGATGAATTGGGTGGCGCCGAGCTGTTTTCGATTTCAGAGTGTGAGGATGAAAAGAAAACTGTCAGTTCAGAAATCGTCGGATTGATCTTTCCTGTGCATATCTGGGGAGTACCAGCCCCGGTTATTCGATTTGTCAGTACATTAAAGGGTTCACAGCCGGATTATATTTTTGCGGTCGCGGTAAATGCCGGCCAGGTTTCAAATACGCTGGTCCAACTAAAAAAGATTATGGCCGAAAACCGTTTGAATCTTTCAGCGGGATTTGAAGTAACAATGCCGTCTAATTATATACCATGGGGAGGTCCGGAGACACAGGAGAAGCAGCACAAATGTTTTGAATTAGCGGAGGAAAAGATTTCCAGCATCGCGGTCAGGATAAAAGAAAAGGCGAATATGCCTGTTGAAAAGGGGCCTCTCTGGCAGAGGATTTTATTTACAGCTATTTATAGTATGAGCTTTTCTTATGTACCCAAAATGGATAAAAAGTTCTGGGTCGATGACAAATGCAACGCTTGCGGAATCTGTTACAAAGTGTGTCCTGCCGGAAATATCACCATGCATGAAGGAAAACCGGTCTGGAATAATCGATGCGAGCAGTGTTTTGCCTGCCTGCAATGGTGCCCGCAGGAAGCGATCCAGTATGGTAAAAAAACCCCCAAATATGAGAGGTATCATCATCCAGAGGTTCTTTTGAAGGATATGCTAAAATCGAGGTAATTAGATGGTTAATCGTCATAATAACAAGTTGGCAAAATTAACTCTGGAAAGGAGCTGGATGTGGGTATAGAAAAAGACAGGGAAGAAAGAGTACAGTGGATTTGCTCTGTAAGTGACAACAAAGAACTGGAAAAACGGTATAACCAGTGGGCCAAAGATTATGACACCGACCTCGGTGAGGGGGCTCGGCTGGCTGGGACCGCAGCGCGCAGTTGAGCTCTTCGTTAGCCTTGTGCCCAAGGCAGCAAGGATTTTAGACGCTGGAGCCGGCACGGGGCTGGTGGGTGAATTGTTGACCAGACAGGGCTACAACAACATAGTAGCTATGGACCTGTCGTCTGGTATGCTGGAGGAGGCACGAAAGAAAAATGTCTATCGGGAATTTCATCAGATGATGATGGGAGAACCCTTGGACTACGCGACTGATTCCTTCGATGCCGTAATTAGTGTTAGCGTGCTTACTTTAGGACATGCCCCGGCGAGTTCACTTGATGAACTTATTCGTATAACCAGGCCCGGTGGATACATTGTATTTTCACTACGACCTGACGTATACTTGGATAGCGGCTTTAAGGAAAAGCAAGATGCCTTGGAATCAGAGGAAAAGTGGAAACTTGTGGAAGTAAGCGAGGAGTTCAAGCATCTACCCAAAGGAAAATCTGATGTATATCACCGGATTTGGGTATATCAGGTAGTCTCCTCCTGACAAATTATCATAAATGGATTGCCGGGCTGTCTCCTATTGAAGCCCCTCTCAACTTGTTGCATTGTTGAGGAAAGTGTTTATTTTTTATTCACTCGCTAACCCCGCCGCAAACAACGGTGTTAGTACTCGCTGTTCAATTCAACCACGGGAGGTCTTCTGTCGAACCAGGGCCTTGCCTCCTCCAGTTGGGCCGCCAGGCGAAAAAGTGTCGCTTCATCTCCGAATCTCCCCATAAAGTGAACTCCACAGGGCAGGCCTTCTTTCGTCCAGTGAAGAGGAACGGACATCGCTGGTTGACCTGTGAAGTTGGCCAGTTGTGTGAAGGGAGTCTTCGACAGGCTCTCTACCGCGAGCTTGTCTGTTATACCGGAGAGTTTTAACAATTTTCCCAATCCCATTGAGTTCACTAATGTCAAGAGAGCGCGTTCGGCAGGCTTTGGCTGTAGCTCCCCTATCCTGACGGGGGGATACGCTATGGTCGGCGTGAGATAAAGGTCATATTTTTCATGAAAACGTCCCATTATCCTTGAGGCTATACCCCATTCGCGCATCTGTTTTACAAAATAACCGGCGGAAAAAGTGCGGCCAAGCAGTCCGAGGGTCCATGTCAAGGCTTCCAAATCATCCCTTTTTGCCCTTCTGCCTAATATGGGTTGCAGCTCCTCTATATCGGCCGCTATTTCTCCCATATATAGGGTGAGGTAGCTGTTTGCCAGGGCTTTACCATTAATCTCCGGGCGATTTTCCTCAACCTTGTGCCCCAGTTCTTCAAGGAGCTGAGCCGTTTTTTCCACGGCCTTTACGCATTCCGGGTGCACTTCTGTATCAAGCGGAGAGAGGGTATTGAAGACTATTCTCAGAGAACCCGGTTCCCTTTTGATTTCTTCCATATACGGTCGCTCCGGCGGCGGAATGATATATGGAGCTCCCACATCTGCCCCGTTTGTAGCGTCCAGCATGGCCGCGCTATCCCTGACTGAACGACTGAGTATATGTTCAACAACGGCGCCCTGCCAGATTGCTCCATGGTCCGGGCCGGTAGGATTACGGCCCCGTGTTGGTTTAAGACCAAAAAGAGCGCAACATGACGAGGGAATACGAATAGAGCCGCCACCGTCACCTCCGGAGGCTATTGGCACCATACCGCTTGCGACGGCAGCCGCGGAACCTCCGCTTGAACCTCCCGGCGTGTGATCGGGATTCCAGGGATTACGCGCGGGCCCATGAAGTTCCGGCTCTGTGACACCCATAAGGCCAAATTCCGGGCAATTTGTTTTCCCCATAATCACGAGACCTGCCTTTTTAAACCTTTTTACCAGTTCGCAATCCTCATCAGGAACATAGTTCTTATATGCTCTGCTTCCACCTGTCAGCGGTACGCCGGCATACGCCGCGATTAGATCTTTCAGTAGAAAGGGAACCCCCGTGAAGGGGCCTTCGGGGAGACCTTTTTCAATATCTTTTCGCGCTGGGTCGAATATCGAGGTTGTTACCGCGTTAAGTTCAGGATTGAGCTTTTCTATTCGACTTATTGCTTCTTCGTAAAGATCCGTGGGGGAAACATCCTTTTTTCTGACAAGTTCGGCCATTCCGAGTCCATCATACTGGTCGTACTCCTTGAATTTGCCCATAACGATTCCCTCCCTTCAGGGTGTAATAAAAAAATGACTCCATCAGACCAGCCCGGAACCACGGCCCAGGTATTTCGCAAATCCGGTCTCTTATACATTTTTCAGCTATAAACTTGAAAGTTGAAATAAGCAAGGAAATTTGTAACTGCTCAGGTTCACAGCTCACGGTTAAAAAAGCATCAGCGTTTGATCTTCAGTTAATAGTCAACTAACATCTGAACCTTTGAATTGAACAGCGAGCGCATTCCCCGCTGCTTGCGGCGGGGGCTTCAACTTTGAACCCAGCAACCTGAGTAGGTGGTGGAACCGGAATGGCTACTTCTTTGATTCTATTGGTCGGGTCGGCAGAAACAGTACAAAAAACGTGCCCGCGAACCCGATCAGCGCGCAGATAGCCATGGCAGTCTGCAGTCCAACCTGATCCGACAGCCAGCCCGCCGAAATCGTCACGGCTGCCGTAATGATAAAACTTATACCCATATAGAGACCATTGGCTACTCCACGCTGTCCGATACAATGGTCCTGCACAATGGCCAGTTCAATCGGTGTAATTGAAAAAAGCGTAAAGCCCAGCAACGAGAGAAGAGGAATTGTCATCCATCCGGGAGCATACAGGAATGTCAGCATCAAAAGAGCTGATAGAGGGATGGCAACAGCCAGCATCCTGCGACGACCAAGGCGATCGCTTAAGGTCCCCCCTGTTATGGTACCCAGTGCGCCGGCCCCTTCCAACACAGCCAGAGCCACGCCGCCAAACCACAGACTCTTACCGGATGCAACCATAAACGTAGGCAAAAAAGCCATAAGCGGGGCGGCTATGAGGATAACAGCAACCATGATACCCGAAAGAGGCAACATTACCCGCCCCAGGCTTCGGAGTGATTTTGAAATGTGCATCCGGTGTTTTGATACCGTCCCTGAATCGATGTCTCTGAACTGTACATGGAGAAACAGGGAGGCCAGCAATCCCAGAAGCATCACAGGATAACAGCCTTCAAAACCCCAGAAGGATATGGCCCAGACACCCAGAACGGGACCCGCGAAACGGGCAATTTCTCCACCAGTCATCCAGAAACTCATGCCGCGGCCAATATCGTAACCTGCCATCCGGGCTATCATCACAGGGCCAACGACATGAAACATCGATGAACTAATTCCCGCAAATAGCAGCAGGACGCAAACTGCGCCATAGGAAGGAGCTACACCGATCAGGCTCATAGCGACGGCGGTAACTACAGGCCCCCATATTACCGGATAATAAAAATTGGTTCGGTCAAAGATAAGGCCAAGCAGTGGATTCAGGAGGCTCGGTGCACGAAAGATAACAGTAAATGTTCCGGCAAGGGCAAGGCTCAGGGAAAACTTGTCGATAAGCAGCGGCAGAAACACCGCCAGAAAACTGGTAAAGAGATCATGAGAAAAATGTCCTCCGGAAATAACCAGAATTTTTCGAAATGGAAAGATATCTGAGTTCTGAGTCAAGATCGGTCTCCAGTGACTGCAGCAAGAATTTATGCAACATCCCGGCTGATAAAACCCGGACAGGGAATCGCAAAACCGTAGCAGTAAACCACAACTTTATTCATGGAGCAATGGAAAACTGTTGCTTCCACAAAAGCCCCACTATACCGATATAGTTGTATTAATGTTAAGAATATAGCCTGAAATAAATTGATTTTATAGCATTAAAATGGTCGGGGCGGCAGGATTTGAACCTGCGACATCCTGCTCCCAAAGCAGGCGCGCTGCCAGACTGCGCTACGCCCCGAATGGTGAAAGAAGTTGATGCTTTTTAGATTATCTGCCTTGTTCCTGCAAGCTTTTTTTGAGTTTGGCAAAGGCTATCGCTCTGTGACTGATCCTGTTTTTTGTCTCAGGATCAAGCTGGGCAACTGTTTTGCCGTATTCCGGCACGATAAATACCGGATCATAACCGAAACCTTCACTGCCGGTTGGCTTCAGGGCTATTCTTCCTTTCAGTTTACCTTCAAAGGTTTCGAATGTTCTGTCTGTCCGGTATAAAACGAGAGCGCACCTGAAGGCCGCGCCTCTTTTTTCTTTGGGAATGCCTTCCAGTTCCTCCAAGAGCTTGCGAATATTTCTTTCATCCGTTGCTCCTGTTCCCGAATACCTGGCCGAATGAATACCGGGTGCTCCTTCCAGGTAGTCTACCTCCAGCCCCGAATCGTCGGCTATAATTGTCCCGCCGGTATATTCGGAGATAACACGGGCTTTTTTCAACGCGTTTTCAAGAAAAGTATTTCCGTCTTCTATGATGCTTGGAACATTGGGATAGTCATGCAGTGATAAAAGGTTGACATTCATTCCCTCAAGCAATGCATCAAGTTCTCTTATCTTGCCCCTGTTTTTTGAGGCAAAAACGATCTTACGATTTTCAGGTTCAGTCACTGATGAAACCTCGAATGCCGTTATATTTCTCCGAGAATATCTTTTTGCTTTTTTGTAAGTTCGGAGATTCCCGCGGTCGCGACGTTGATCATCCTGTCCAGCATATCACGACTAAAGGGCTCTGCCTCAGCGGTTCCCTGGATTTCAACAATTCCCCCGCTTCCGGTCATTACGAAATTCATATCAACATCGGCGCCTGAATCTTCTATGTAATCGAGATCAAGAAGAACTTCGCCGTTAACAATCCCGACGCTGATCGCAGATATAAAGTTCGTTACAGGAAACCCTTCTATTTTGCCCTCTTCTCTCAACCTGCGGAGAGCATCCGCCAGTGCTATAAATCCACCGGTTATGGAAGCGGTCCTCGTGCCTCCATCGGCCTGTATTACATCGCAGTCAATAAAGATTGTCCTCTCACCGAAGGCGCTCAGGTCTGTTACCGCGCGCAGCGATCTTCCTATCAGTCTCTGGATCTCATGCGTTCTTCCCTTGACCTTGCCGCTGGACGACTCTCTTCTGCTTCTCGAGGATGTGGACATTGGAAGCATGGCATATTCTGCCGTCAGCCATCCCTTTCCAGAATTTCTCAAAAAGGGAGGAACCCTGTCTTCCAGAGAGGCTGTGCATATCACACGCGTATCACCCATTTCTATGAGTGCCGATCCCTCCGCGCTTGGCAGAAAATCCCTGGTTATCTTTATCTGCCGCATTTCATCCCATCTGCGGTCGGTTATTCTTTTCATGACGCTCCATTAGTCGAAAAATATTTTTTTATACTTTTGCTCAGCGCGTCGGCAACGGCTTTCTGAATTTTCTCATCCCTCAGCTTCTTTTTACTCTCAATATTTGTTGCAAAACCCATTTCCAAGAGAATGGCAGGCGCTGTTATGGACTGAAGAACAAGGACCGGCGCGTTTATCAATCCCCTTCCCTCACGCGGGAATACCTTTCCCATATCCTTCTGAACTATCTGGGCGAACCGGACACAGCTATTCAGACGCCTGGTTTGTTTCATGTCTTTAAGTATTTCTCCGGAACTGCTTTTTTTAATGGATGGAACACTGGCGGCAGGATAGTAAATCTCATATCCCTTTGCCTTCACCCCGAACCCGGCATTGACATGAAGGCTTATAAAGAGATCCACATCCGACTTTCTGGCGATTTTCCTCCGGTTTGCCGGAGAGGCATTCTTATCATCCAATCGCGTGAGTCTGACCTCTATGCCATCCGCGCCGGATAGATTTTCCCTTACAAGTTTCGCGATGGCGAGGGTTACATCCTTTTCATAAACGCTTTTAGATAGTTTTACACCCATGTCGCTGCCTCCATGACCCGGATCTATTACCACCACATGGTTTGCGGCGGCCGCAGATAGGGGGAAAACCAGCAGCATAAACAGGATTACAATACATATCAGTCTTTTTGATTCTGTAATCATTTTATCCTCTGTCGTAAGATTCTTTGCGCGAGATTAGTACAGCAATTTAATGCCGGATGTCAATGTTTTTGCGTGATTTGCTCTTTTCGGTACTGCGCAAGGGGTCTTTTATCCTTTCAACGAATAAAACGCTCTTTAATTTCTTCAGCTCGGAAATAACCATGTTAAGTTGCTTAAGATCTTTTATGTCCAACTGAAAAGTGCAGATTGCGTTATCGCCCGGATTTGTATTAATATTAACGTAGGTCATATTTACCCCCATAGAGTAAATAGCATTGCTCAGTTCAGATGAGAGGCCCTTTTTATCTCTGCAGGTTACCATAATACCAACCGAGAAGGTCTGTTTTCCATCCACGTTCCACTGTGCGTCAATTATCCTTTCAGGATCCATCTCTCTTACCATGGGACAATCAGATCCATGGATGGTTATGCCCCTCCCCCGTGTTACGCAACCGACTATATCATCCCCGGGAAGAGGACTGCAGCACTTGGCAAATCTCACCATGACATTATCAATCCCTGTGACTGATATGCCCGCATCGGCTGGAGCTTTTCTGAATTTCTCTCTGATTTTTTCCAAGATTCCATCATTTGTTTCCTCTTCATCTTTTTCCTGAAAATTCTCATCGTGCAACAACTGGTGCGTTACATGTTTTGCCGATATTTTTCCATAACCTATAAGAGCCAACAGATCATTGACAGTGTTCAGAGACTGTTCTTCCAATATGGCGCTGAATTCATTCGCCTTGATCAACTTACTGAAATTCGAGTGATGTTTCTTGAGTTCTTTTTCAAGGATGTTTCTGCCCAACAGGATGCTTTCTTCGCGCTCCTCTGTCTTGATCCACTGTTTTATCTTGGATACAGCCTTTGATGTCACTGCATATTTCAACCAGTCTTTACCGGGATAATGTCCACTCTGGGTCATAACCTCCACGGTATCGCCGTTCTGAAGTTTGTACTTCAGGGGAACGATGCTTCTGTTCACCTTTGCCCCTATGCATTGATTACCCACATCGGTATGGATGCTGTAGGCAAAATCAATCGGCGTGGCACCTTTTGGAAAAGATTTTACATCTCCCCTCGGAGTAAATACGTAAACTTCATCAGGATAAAGCGCCAACTTCAGGCTTTTCATAAACTCCCTGGCGTCTTTGTACTCGGTTTGCATCTCAAGCAATTCTCTGAGTTTGTCGATCTGGTCTTCATCTTCACCGGAAGAGACCTTGCCCTCCTTATACCTCCAGTGGGCCGCGATGCCTTTCTCTGCCCACGCATTCATCTCTTTTGTTCTTATCTGTATCTCCACTCGTTCCCCGTATGGACCGATAACCGTTGTATGCAGGGAGCGATAGTTGTTCGCCTTAGGCATTGCTATAAAGTCCTTAAAACGTCCGGGAACAGGTTTCCAGAGCGCATGAATGATACTGAGCACCTCATAACACTTTCTTTCTTCGTCTGAATCAAGTATTACCCTGAATGCCGTGAGATCGTAAACCTCATCAAAATTTATGCGTTGTTCGTGCATTTTCTTGAAAATGCTGTAAAAATGCTTGGCTCTTCCTCTGACAGCTCCCTTCAAACCAAAACTTTCTATCTGCCGCTGGATTATATCTCTTATCCCTTCGGTGTATTGATCGCGATCTTCTTTATTTTTATCTATACGTTCCATCAGTTCATAATATCCATCCGGGTGTAGATATTTCAGCGACAAGTCCTGCAATTCATCTTTTATCTGGTTTATTCCCAGACGGGCGGCCAGCGGCGCGTATACCTCGAGAGTTTCCTGCGCTATAAACTTCTGTTTGTCAGGGGGATGAAAATCAAGCGTGCGCATGTTATGGAGTCTGTCAGCCAGTTTTATAAGAAGTATCCTGATATCGGAGGACATCGCCAGTATCATTTTTCTGAAGTTCTCCGCCTGACGTTCCATCTGGTCTCCAAAGGTTATCTTGCTTATCTTGGTCAAGCCTTCTACGAGAAAAGCGACATCTTTACCGAAAGCATCTTCGATTTGATCAAGGGTGGCCAGTGTGTCCTCAACGGTGTCATGCAGCATGCCGGTTATCAGAGTGGCGGCGTCAAGCCTCATTTCAACCAGCATCCCTGTCACCTCCAGGGGATGGATAAGATAAGGTTCTCCCGACAGGCGAAGCTGTCCCTGGTGCACAGACGCGGAAAATATATAGGCCTTCTCTATCATCTCAAGGTCTTTCTCAGAGAGATACGTCTGGCTTCTTTCCAGTATGTCGGTTATTCGTATCATATTTTACCATCTACCCGGAGATCATATGCACTCCAGACCGTTATTAGCGTGATTCTTCTCCAATTTAGCTGGAGAAGAGGGCCCAATATGTCTTTTTTAAGCTTTTGTTGGGTTTTGTCCCTCAACCCAACCTACAAGTCCAAGTAACTATTGTAATCCTGTGCTATCTTTTTTCTTTCACTCGGCCCCTTGGATCCTTGACCCCTTGGACCCTAATTAACTACAGCTAATCGTGAGCTGATCCATTATCGTTTTTGCTATAAAATCCCTTACTGTTTCAAGAGGTATTTTTTCGACCTCTCCGGATTTCCTGAATCTTACTTCCACTTTTCCCTCCGCGAGACTTTTGGCACCTATTGTAATTCTTATTGGTATACCTGTCAGGTCGGCATCCTTGAACTTTACACCTGCTCTTTCATTCCTGTCGTCCAGAATAACCTCTACCCCGTCCTCGATAAGACTGCCGTACAGTTCTTCGGCAGTATTAGACAGATTTTCATCATTTATGTTTACCGGCGTGATTATCACCTGAAATGGCGCAATAGACATTGGCCATATAATCCCGTCTTCATCACGGCTCTGCTCCACGCATGCGGCGACTGTTCTGCCTATGCCGATACCATAACATCCCATAATCATGTATTTTTCTTTACCGTCCCTGTCAAGAAAGGTGGCGTTCATGGCCTTACTGTACTTCACGCCAAGCTTAAAGACATGCCCCACTTCTATACCCCTGACAATTCTGAGTTCTTTTCCGCAGCGCGGGCATACATCCCCTTCTCTTACTATCCTCAAATCGGCATAATCCCGGATCTCAAAGTCTCTTCCCATATTGCAGTTTTTTATATGGTGATCTTCCCTGTTGGCACCTACAACAAAATTTTTCATCCCCGACAGGGAGTAATCGGCGATAATCCTGGATTTGATTCCCAGGGGCCCCGCAAAACCCCAGGGAGATCCCGTAACTTCCAGGATGGTATCGTCCATGGCGAGTTCGAGCAAGTCACACCCTAAATAATTTCTGAGTTTTGCCTCGTTGATATCCTCATTGCCCCTTACCAGGACGGCTACAGGTTTACCGTCACACATGAATATCATTGTTTTTACAACATCTTGGGGCGCGACATCCAAAAACGCGCAGACTTCTTCGATGGTTCTCACATCGGGCGTGTGCACCTTTTCCATCGGAGCAAAGTTTATGGCCTGATCCGCTCTTTCGTCCGGTCTGGAGATCTCAGCTTTCTCAAGGTTCGCCGCATAATCACACGAAGTGCAATGAACCATCGCGTCTTCCCCGGAATCGGCGGTCACCATAAATTCATGGGAAAAGCTTCCCCCTATATTACCGCTGTCCGCCTCCACCGGCCTGAAGGTAAGTCCACACCGTTTGAATATCCTGTTATAGGCCTCAAACATTTTCCTGTAACTTTTTTCAGCCCCCTCTTCATCGGCATCGAAGCTGTAAGCGTCTTTCATGTTGAACTCTCTGGATCTCATGATCCCGAATCTGGGCCTTATCTCGTCACGAAACTTCGTCTGAATCTGATAAAGATTTTTGGGAAGCTGGCGGTATGTCTGTATCTCATCGCGAACCAGCGCGGTTATCACCTCTTCATGCGTGGGTCCTATACAATAATCCCTGTTGTGCCGGTCTTTAAACCTGAGCAGTTCTTTCCCGTACATATTCCAGCGTCCGGATTCGATCCAGAGCTCGGCGGGTTGCACGGCAGGCAAAAACAGTTCCTGTGCGCCCGCCCTGTTCATCTCTTCACGTACGATATTCTCTACCTTTCTGATAACACGATAACCCAGCGGAAGATATGAGTATATCCCCCCGGCCAGTTTCCGTATCATGCCTGCCCTCAGCATAAGCTGGTGACTTGCTATCTCCGCGTCAGAAGGAATTTCCTTTGTGGTTGGTAAAAACATCTCCGAATAACGCATTGTTCCTCCTCAATTATTTGAAGTCTTGGCAGGGTTAACTGAAGGAACCCTGCAATCCTTTTTCATTTTTCTTGCTGGTTTCTGTTTCTATCTTCTATCATCACGTTTATCTCGTCCATCAGCGCATCCACAAACTCTTCTTCCTGTATCTTTCTTATGATCTTGCCTTTCTTAAAAAGAAACCCGAAGTGTCGTCCACCGGCAATGCCGACATCCGCTTCGGCTGCCTCACCCGGCCCGTTAACAACACACCCCATAAGGGCAACCTTAAAGTACTCTTTTACCCCGACAAGCCTTTTTTCCACATCTTCTACCAGTTTAAAAAGGTCTATTTCACAGCGTCCGCAGGTGGGGCAGGAGACGATGTCAGGTCCTACCCTTCGAATTCCCAGGGCTCTCAGTATCCCATAAGCCACGCCGACCTCTCCGACAGGATCGCCCGATATTGAAACCCTTACGGTATCACCTATGCCTTCATTAAGAAGTATTCCGATACCTATGGATGACTTTATCGAGGAATTGACAAGGCTTCCCGCTTCAGTGACACCGAGATGCAGGGGATAATTGGTGGCCGCGGAAATCGCCCGGTTAGCCTTTATCATTGTAGGAACGTCGGAGGCCTTCAATGACAGTTTGATGGACTGGAAATCCATATCTTCAAAGAGTTCAATATTTCTCATGGCGCTTTCGACAAGCGCGGGCGCTGTCGGAGTGCCATGTCTGGTGAGAATATCCTTTTCGAGGGAACCTGCATTGACCCCTATGCGTATCGACACGTCCCTCTCTTTTGCCTCATGTATGATCTCTTTTATTTTATCTTTCTCTATATTACCTGGGTTTATCCTTATGCAGTCGGCACCGTTTCTGATCGCGTTCACCGCGAGCCGGTAGTTAAAATGTATGTCCGCAATCAGGGGAATCGTTATTTCCCTCTTGATATCCGTAATCGCCCGCGCTGCTTCCATGTCGGGAACAGCTACTCTGATAATCTCGCAACCCGCGTCCTCAAGCTTCCTGATCTGACCAACTGTCGCTTTTATGTCTCTTGTGTCGGTGCAGGTCATTGACTGGACAGAAATGGGGGCATTGTCCCCTATCTTGACCGGCCCGACATAGACATGCCTCGTCTTTTTTCTTTTAACGGTTTCGCCCATGATATTCCCAAAAAAGTTTCAGTCCTCAATAACTGGCGTCATATTGGGTAATTGTATAACACGAACACTCCTGAAGGGCAATTAGTGAATGACGATTATACTGGGAAAAGATGTGCCTTTTCGGGAAATTGAATTGACTTATCAGGTCTGTGAAAATAGAATCAACCCTTGGATTCGATGTGGGTGATAAACTTGGAGACTGTGGCGCAACAGAACCAGCATAAGGAGGGTAAGTAATGGAAAGAAGAGTCAGGAATATCGGCATTATCTCAACACGTATAGCTGGTACGGATGGCGTAAGTCTGGAAATCAGGAAGTGGACTGATGTGCTGGAAAGGAATGGTTATTCATGTTTCTTTTTTGCCGGAGAAATTGACCGGGCTGACGATAAAAGTTATCA
>JAGGXJ010000028.1 GCA_021163105.1 Syntrophobacterales bacterium | reverse complement strand
CTGGCCCTGCGCCAGAAGAGCTTCCAGGCATTCTGGGTCCTGACAAAGGTGAGTTTCGCGCAGGGCATGCGGGTGTTTTCATCTGGCTTATCCCATCGCGGACGAACTTCATAAATGATTACGTCGTGATTTTCGATGGTATATTCATAGCGCAATTTGTCTCTGATGGATTAGGGTGCCCGCTTATTACATAACACACCAACAAATTTGTCTATCTTGTATATCTCTATCTCTGAGAATGCCACAATTTATTCCTTTCGTTGATGGCTTCGTAAAAAGTCTCCATAGTTTGTCATTTCACTCGAAATGACAAACTATGGAATCGTAACATATTGAATAATAAGATTTCTCCCTGTGGTCGAAATGACAAATCCGCTGGATTTGACTTTTTACGAATGCACCTTTCGTTCATGACATCTGAAAAATGAAAGAATGTACCCAATCGCCAACTAATCACCAAGCAGGTAGCAACCGTTATGACCGATAACTGTCCAGGATGTGTCTGTAATGTCCGATATCAGGCACGCATAAAAGCTCTCTCGGGCATCAGGTGCCATGTCCTGTTTGTCCATGATTATCCTGTGCCCCCAGCTCTCTCACATACAGGGGCGAGGGAACACAACTACTTACCTGTTCATTTTGCGGGGCACTATGAAAGTTTTCATGTGGCGAATCCTCGATTTTCAATCTCCGCTTTCCCAATCTTCTACCTTTAAATTCGACACCCTTAGAAACTCTTTAGTATTACGTGTAACCAAAGTAGTGTTGTGGGCAAGCGCTGTTGCGGCAATTATCAGATCGTTCGGACCAATCAATGTGCCCTTGATGGACAAATCAGAACGAATTTCTCCATATATCCGGGCGGCAAGATCATCGAACGGCAGGCTTGTCAGTGTAGCGAATAAATATTCAAGCGCGGCCAAATTCTTTGCTGTTTGTTTGCTTTTAAACGCGCCGTAATAAAGTTCGGCTTTAACCATGGGACAAAGCGCCACGTCGGCCGGTAATACATGTTCCAGTCGGCGGCGCACGGGGGAATCAAAATGATTCAAATAGTGAATGCAGGTATTGGTATCCAATAAATATTTCATTTGATTGACTCCCGAATTTCGTATTCACCCTGAGCGTCTCTTTTTAAAGGATTGTCCTTGAATGCTCCGGCAGTGATTTTGAAAAAATCAGGCGGCCATCCAGACGACTCCGGCATATCCGCTGTCTTCTGATCAACAGGTTGCAGCACTAATAACACTTCCATTTCCTGATCCGATATATCCACCGGAACCTGCAAGCGTAAAATGCCGTCTTTGCCAACATGGGATTTTATTTGAACGCTCTTCACTTTGTCACCTCCAAGGATATACTGCAATAATCCTGTTTATTCGTTGCAGCCCTTTTAAAATTTCGTATAAGTGATTATTACATATTGAACAACAAACAACCATTTATTTTGAAACTACTGTCATGTCATATAAAACAGCGCCTATACCCTTGTTCTTGAGAACAGATCCATGGGGCCTTAAAAGCTCTTCCATAGTGATGCCCAAGGGCGGCCCGGTTTTCACCGGAGTGACGACTTTTACGAAATCGTCTTTATTTTTTGTTAAGACTTTTACATATTCAGCAAAAAACCGTGAAATGTCAAGAGGAACATGGAAGTGTAGCGTGGGGCCTCTGTGCCCCACAGAGAGGGCACGCTACTGGATTCCCGATCGTAGTCGGGAATGACAGGGGAGATAATGATAATCTACAGAAGCTTGATAAAACCTTCTACGGACAGGCCTGCTTGACGAATGATAGCACGCAACGTTCCTTTAGATATTTCTTTATGGTCAGGAATGGTTATTCGGCGGTGTGGGGGGTGATTTGAGGTATTGGGTCGCCATGAGCTTTCAAGCTTTCCAAATATGCGGCAATTGCTTCCTGGATATTCTGCAAAGCTTCTTCCCGGGTACGGCCTTGTGAAATACACCCGGGCAATACCGACACTTCAGCAACAAACATGCCGTCTTCGTCTTGCTCAATTAAGACACGATATTTCATTTGAGCTCCTGTAAGAATTTGTAGTTAAATGTTATTTAAATTGAGATATATCAATAACCAAATGAATTGTAAAGATTTGATTTTATGAGTAGCGTGCCCCGGTGGGTTAGTCCGGCTTTTGCTGTTTCCCCGCGGTTTCAATGAAAGCGTTCACTGTTGCCGCGGCTTTTTCCGAAATAAGTTGCCATTCAACGTTTAATGCCCTGATCAGTTTATCCCAGTCGAGAAATTCCTGTGGTGTTCCTGAAGCCTTCTTGTGCTCCCACAGCATGGATTGGTACACTTCCACCATCTTTTTGGCACATGACTCACGTGAGAAGGTTTCAGCCGTCCTGAGGGCTTCCTGCCGGAACTGTTCGGCGCGTTCGAGGTTCTGAAAAAAATCGTGTATGGTTTCCGCAAAGATCTCCACCGGTGCCTCGGCAACCAGAAGGCGCCCATTGAGACCTTCCGTAACTACTTCCCGCACGCCTGAGGCGTCCAGGGCAATAACCGATTGGCCGGCCGCCATGGCTTCGGTCAAAACCATGCCCTGGGTCTCACTCTGAGATGCAAACACAAAGAGGTCCATGGCACGGTAAGCGTCGGTAAGGTCCTGACCCGAATGTTCTCCAGCCAGGATCAGGCGTTCTTCCAATTGATGTTCGCGAAAAATCCGGCGAATATTTTCTTCGCTCGGCCCGGCGCCCACGATCAGGAACACACCGGTATGATGATCCAGAAAAGAGGCCACCGCCTCAGCCAGATAGCACAGGTTTTTTTCGGGTGCCAACCGCCCCACATGTCCGATAACCCGTTCCTTTGCATCGATGGCATGGGCCTGCCGGAATTTCTCACCATTGCCGCTTTTAAAAAAGTTTAAGTCCACTCCCGTGGGAATCTCTTCGAGAGGGATTATCACGCCACGCTCGCGCAGGAGCTTTGCGATACTGTGACTGGGGGCCACTACCCGCTGGCAGAGATTGGCATACTGGGTAGAAAGACTGATTACGAACTGTTTCATGGCCTCTGAATCCAACGGCACGTAATGAGTGTATTGTTCATATAGCGTATTGTGGGTAAACAGGAGCGGCAGGTTTCGCCGTCGTGCCACTCTCATAGCCGCGTCTCCAAGTAGATAGGGATGGTGACTGTGAATAATGTCGGGATGAAATTCATCAATCTTATTGGTGATCAGAAACGGAACGGCGATGCGCATGGAAAAGTCGCTGCCGTTAAAATTCTGTATTGCCGGCACTCTGAGAACCTCTTCTTCTGTTTCACCCTCTACCTCTTCAGCAAACGTAGGGGCTATAATCAGAACCCGGTGCCCCATTTTTCGCAGATCCTCCGCGTAGGAAGCTACGGAACGGGCTACACCTCCGATATGGGGAAGATATGTATTGGTGAACATGCAAATATTCATAAGGGCTTGTCTCTTTTTCACAAATCCGGTAGTTCCGGGGAAAATACGAAACGAAAATGACTGCGCGTTCTCATAGAAATGGAGTGTTTATTTCTTTCGAGATGGTTTTCTGCGCGTATTTGAGCGCTTCCTTAAGGTAGCTCTCATTCAGCCAGCTTATGGGAGATGGGGTTTCAGATATCCTTTCCGGTATCCTTACACTATCCACAGCGAACCCTTCCCTTATCTTGAACCGGTATTTCTCGCTGTGAATTTCTTTGCCGATTCGTTGCAGATCATCCGTCGACAGGTCAAAACCCGCGACGGCAAGCAGCCGGGCAACGAGTTCGGGTGAATAGATCCCCCGCGCGAAGAAGCAGACAACCAGGCTTGACAACACCTGTCGCCATCTCTCTTCCTCAAGAAGGGTGTCTACAAGCTCCTCCGGTTTCATCTTTCGGTTGACAAGGGTTTTCTGATCGACGCCGTATCCACCGTTATCCAGGTGGCTGTGACGGGCTCCTATAAGAGCACCCAGATGGGCGCCGGGCCCTGTGTGATATCCGGGCATCTCGTTTCCACCGAAGGCCAGTGCGTAATTCTCACCCCCATATATGGAAGCCACGTGCTCGACGCCGCGTGCGAGGGCCTTGTAGAAATCATTCGGCTGGCTCACAATATACCCGGCCGCTTTTATGTATTCTTTCACATTTCCCCATTCAAGTTCGGCTCCCCCGGTTTCCTTTTCCGAGATAAGACCCCTTTCCCGGGCTTCCGTGGCCCAGGCCAGGATAACCCCAAGGCTCATCGCGTCCATCCCCCACACCTCCACTTTGTCCATCAGTTTCAGAAAATCGGAGGCGCTGGATATGCCCAGCATGGAACCGAGAGAATATATGGGTTCATAGTCATAGGATATCATGGAGGTCTTGTAAAAATATGCTTCGTCTTCGTAGGGTTCCCTGAGCGCGGCGATATGTATGCACCCAACCGGACAGTGGGAACACGCAAGCCGTCTTCCCAGATACTGCTCCGCGAAGGTTTCGCCCGATATTCCGGAGGCGCCTTCAAACCGTGCTTCTTTGAGGTTGCGCGTGGGAAGGCCTCCAAAATCATTAAGCGGCATTATGTTTTCCGCGGTGCCAAGGTCGTGATACTTCTTCATCACAGGAGAATCCACGGCGGTCTTGTACACTTCGTCGTATATCTTCCTGTATGTCTTATGGTTGGAAACCGGCAGGGATGACTTCCCTGAAACCACGAGGGCCTTGAGCTTTTTGCTTCCAAAAACCGCCCCCAGTCCCAGTCTGCCAAAGTGCCGATAGGTCTCTGATGTTACACATGCGTATGAAATAAGGTTCTCACCCGCCCTGCCGATACGCATGATCGCTCTCAGACCGGCCCCTGTTTCATTTTCTCTGATGATACGCCCCGTGGCAAAATTCCCCATACCCCACAGTGAGGAGGCATCGCGAAAATACACCTGATTGCCGTCGATGGAAAGATAGACTGGCATACTGCTCGCGCCCTTTATAACGATAGCGCCACATCCGGCCATACGAATCGCGACGGCGCTTCTGCCCCCGCAGTGGCTCTCACCAAGATTTCCGGTCAGTGGAGACTTGAACATCGCGACGGTTTTCGAAGCAAGCGGAAACAGGGCTGTCAACGGACCTACAGCAAATATAACGGGGTTGTCCGGTCCGAGAGGATCGCAGTTCTCAGGGCATTCTTCGTGCAGAAGCGCTGTGGCCACGCCTGTGCCTCCCATGTATTTTTCAAAGAGATCGTGTCTCTTTTCAACCTTAAATATCCTCTTTGAAAGATCGATATAGAGTACATTCGCAAGGGGATCATTATTCAGCATCTTCGGCCTCCCTCTTCTGCAACCCTAACACTCCGTGGGGACAAAAGTCGGCGCAGTAACCACAGTGGACGCATATCATCGGCTTATTTATCTCGTCATCCCAGAACACCGCGCCAATAACGCAGGCATCCCGGCAGTAGCCACAGCCAATGCACTTATCCGCGTCAAAGCGTATCCCGCCTCCCTTTCTCGGTGTAAGGGCCTGTGTTGGACACACCTTCGCGCAGGGAGGATCTTCACATACCTTGCATACAATCACGGTGAATCCCCTTTCCATCCCCCCGACCGATCTCACACCGATACAGGACGCGGAAAGTCCCGCCTCCCCGTGTTTTCTTGAGCAGGCAAACATGCAGCTCTGACAGCCGATACATCTTTCTGTTTCCAATACCGCAAGTCTCACCAGACGACTCCTTTTGTCCTCTTTTGTCGGCATTTTACACCACTGCTTTAATGCATTGCAATGTATAATATTGAGTTTGATGCCTTCGTAAAAAGTCAAACCCAGCGGATCTGTCATTTCGACCACAGGGAGAAATCTTATTTAACTACGGCAACAGCTTGACATAATCGACATTATCTCTTAGAAGGTAGCAACGTTTTTCACCGTTGTTTCATCCGCGCTCAACAAGGAGGGATTCATGATATTGGAACAGACCGGAAAAATATGTGACGGGCTTTATTCTACAGGCTATCATTTTCTGCCTGCTTTTCTCCTGGCAAGCCCGACGCCGGTACTGTTTGACGCGGGGGTGGCGGCCATGGGGTCTTACTACCTGAGAGATATCGAAAAATATCTGGGCAAAGCGGACACTCTGGGGTATCTCCTTCTGACACATTCGCACTATGACCACTGCGGCTCTATCCCCTTTCTTAAGGAGAAAATACCGGGTCTCAAGATAGGATCGCACGCCCATGCCGCGAAGATATTGCAAAAACCGGACGTCGTGGAAATGATGCGCGCCCTCAACAGCAATTTCGCGAAGGTCTTCGGAGATCTTATCGGAAATGAGGCGGATATCCCCTTCAACCCGGTAGAAGTTGACCTGCTTTTAAAGGATGGTGACGAGCTGGATTTCGGAGAAGGATGGACGGTGCGTGTCATTGAAACGCCTGGCCACACCAGGGATTCTCTATCTTACTACATACCGAGGATCGAGGCCGTGATAGCGGGAGAAGCGGCGGGGGTTTTCCACAACAATGGTATAAATCCGCAGTTTTCATCGAGCTATAGCGATTATATGGCCTCCCTCGAAAAACTGGCCGCTCTGGATATGGATATCCTCGCACTGGGCCACAGGAATATACTAACCGGGGATGACGTCGGCAAATATCTGAGGGATTCTATCGAAACGACTGTGTCATTCAAGGAGAACATCGATGGCTGCCTCGACCGGTTCAACGGCGACAGGGAGAAGGTAGTGGAAACAATCTTCGGTGAGATTTATGACGAGACAGTACTGATGCAGCAGGACAAGACGTCTTTCCTGCTGAACCTGCGGGCGCAGGTCCGAGTCGTGGCCGAGGGGAAGTAACTTTTATCCTTGCGATAATCGGGAGAATCCCTTATAAGGTTTTTGCTCCTGAAACAAGGAAAATTATCCCGATAGCAAAACGTATCGGGATTAAAAATTGATGCATTCGTAAAGAGTCCCATTTCCCCTCCCTTGGCGGGAGGGAACGTCACCCTCACCCCAACCCTCTCCCATCAAGGGAGAGGGAGTTTTTTGACTTTTTGCGAGCTTATCAAAATTGAGTCTCATTGAAAGGAGATTAAGATAGTGAATATTTTGATTTTTGGACCTAATGGAAGCGGCAAGGGAACACAGGGCGCGATCGTTCAGAAAAAGTTCGGCGTACCTCACATTGAAACAGGTGTTATTTTCAGAGAGAATATCTCCCAGGGAACTCAGCTCGGCAAAGAGGCAAAGGGATATATAGACAAGGGTGAGCTGGTGCCTGATGAAATTACGGTTCCAATGATACTGAATCGTCTGAAGGAAGATGACTGCAAGACCGGCTGGCTTCTGGACGGTTTTCCGAGGAATCTGGCTCAGGCAGAGGCCCTTTATGACGCGCTTGAGAAGGAAGGCATAAAGCTGGATTACGTAATCGAGATACTGTTAGATAGACAGACCTCCAAAAACAGGATCATGGGCCGGAGGCTCTGCGCGAATGACAACAATCACCCCAATAATATATATATCGATGCCATCAAACCGACTGAAAAGAATGGAACCGCTGTGTGCCGTGTCTGTGGTGGAGAATTAAGCGCCCGGGCCGATGACCAGGATGAAGGTGCAATAGACAAGAGGCACAATATCTATTATGACACTGAGACGGGAACCACCGCCGCCGTCAATTATTTCAAAGAGAGAGTGACGGTAATAGGGGTTGACGGTCTGCCCGGAGTCAAAGAGGTCAGTGAAGAACTTCTTAAAAAATTAGGATAGTAAAGATTCCAATAAAATTGTATAAAAGCCTTCCTCATATACATAGGAAGGCTTTTATCTCTTATTATGAAAAATATACGTAATTTCAGCATAATAGCACATATAGACCATGGCAAGTCCACCCTGGCTGACAGAATGATTCAATACAGCGGTGTGGTTGATGACCGCAATTTCAAGGATCAGATCCTTGACAATATGGACATCGAACGCGAACGGGGGATTACCATAAAAAGTCAGGCCATTACCCTCCCCTATCGGAGCAAAGATGGCGAAGACTACATACTCAACCTTATAGACACCCCCGGCCACGTGGATTTTTCCTACGAGGTTTCAAGGTCTCTCGCGTCCTGCGAAGGGGTTCTTCTGCTTATTGACGCCGCGCAGGGAGTTCAGGCACAAACTGTTGCGAATCTTTACATGGCCATGGAGCACGATCTGGAAATTATCCCTGTGATTAACAAGATTGACCTCCCCGCGGCGGACGTAGACAAGGTAATGGAACAGATAGATTCGGAACTCGGTCTTGACCCCTACACGAGTCTTCCCTGCTCGGCAAAAGAAGGAACGGGAGTTGAAGAGATACTTGAAGCAATAGTACATAACATACCGCCACCCAAAGGAGATCCTGAGGCCGAACTGGCCGCCACTATCTTCGACGCACAGTACGATCCCTTCCGTGGCACCATCATACACTGCCGTATTTTTGAGGGTACGATACGAGACGGTGATGTAGTGCGTCTCATGCACGACGAGACTACCCACAAGGTCGAAGAAGTGGGTGCCTTTCTGCTCCCGCGGCAGAAGAAGGATAGTCTGTCAGCAGGCGATGTGGGATATATCATTGCCGGGATAAAGACCGTTTCGGATGTACAGATCGGCGACACAATTACTTCGGATAAACGCCCCCGCAAAGAACCTCTCCCGGGATTCAAGGAATCAAAACCCGTTGTCTTCGCGTCGATCTATCCCATCGCGTCGGATGATTATGAGGAACTGGCGGTGGCACTCGAAAAATACAAATTAAACGATGCGTCGTTTGTATATCAGAAGGATTCGTCTATCGCCCTCGGGCAGGGATTCCGTTGCGGTTTCCTCGGCTTGCTCCACCTTGAAATAGTTCAGGAAAGACTGGAAAGGGAATATGACCTGTCCATTATTCTGTCCGTTCCCAGCGTCAGATACCGCTTTACGTTGAACGACGGTGAAGTAGTCTATATAGACAATCCGGCTTATTATCCTGATCCCACGTCCATAGCCACGAGTGAAGAGCCCTACATACGCGCAGCCATGATGTTCCCGGAACGCCACATGGGGGCAGTAATGAAACTGTGCAAGGAGAAGCGGGGCGAGAATTCAACCCTCAGCTATCCCAGCCCCGGGCGCATAGAGCTGGTTATAGAGATGCCTCTTGCCGATGTCATATACGATTTTTACGACCGCCTGAAATCCATTACGCAGGGATATGGTTCTTTCGATTACGATATACTTGACTACCGACAGAGCAATCTTGTCCTTCTTGATATACTGGTCAATGGGGACAGGGTGGATGCCCTTTCTCAGATTGTGCACCGCGGTTCGGCCCGCGCACGTGGACTGCGGGCCTGTGAAAGGCTGAAAGAGGAAATCCCGAGACAGATGTTCAAGATAGCTATTCAGGGAGCTATCGGAGGCGAGATAATTTCACGGACAACCATATCCGCGTACCGGAAAGATGTTACCGCGAAGTGCTACGGCGGCGACATAACGCGTAAGAGAAAGTTACTGGAAAAACAGAAAAAGGGCAAGAAGCGGATGAAGATGGTCGGATCTGTGGCAATCCCCCAGAGCGCATTCGTGGCGATACTGAAATCAGACAACCTTTAGTCAGCAAGAATAAATAACTCATACACCTTGCTTGTCCTTTTGCTTGTTTTCTGTGTTGTGCCAAAGCTTACATAACTCGGGCTGTCTATGGCAGCTTAATTGGGTGTCTGTTATTTCGGGGGAAGATCATTGATTGCTTCATTCTTCTTCCCTCCAAAGGTTTAAGGTTTAACTTAATTATGTTGTTCAGATATATAAAACACCGCCCTTACAACGCAAAAACAGATAATATCTCCTTCCTAAAATATTTTAATCTATATCGGACAACTTCATTGTTTTAACAGTTTTACTATCAACTGAGCCTATCCCCATAGTCAAGACAAAAAACAGGGCTGTTTTCAGCTTGTGGCAGGGAGAACAGGCCAGGAATACAACCAGAGAAAGAAGCGTAGAAGAAAGAGTCTGAAAGCAGCGGAAGGCTATCAGCTGCGAGAGCCTTCCGGACCCTATAGCACTCATTTTGATATCAAAAACGAAGATATAGAGGCAAATAACACCTACTATTGGGATGTAAATGATGAATATTCAATAAGATAGCGTGGCCCGACCCTGAGAACCTGCTTGAAAGTCTCACTGGAATATTTCTTGACAAGATATTATAATGGAGTTAGTAGATTAGCATATTTTATTGATCTTAAACACATCACGTGTGCTTTTGAACAGCCGTAATCGTGGGGGGATTATGATCTGATTATCTAAAGCCCTGTTTCTCAAAATGAGAGACGGGGCTTTGTTTTTTGGATTTTTATTAATAAGGAGGCAGGCATGGTAAAGATATTCAAAAGGATTTTTGTTTGTATTTCAGTTGTTTTGTTTGTTGCGTTGATTCACACGGCATTGTGGGCTCAAGAAGGTAATATAGATTCCGTCCAATTCAAGGACGGTACGGTTATCACTGGTGTTATTGTCAAAATAAACAACGAAATAATCAGGATTAAAACCAGCAATGGAGAAATTGTAACACGTAAATTTGATGACATTGTGGCCGTTTTGGATAACAACGAAACTAAGGATTCACGTGTCCAGGCTACACCAAAATTGTTCACAGAAGTTGGATTATCAACCAAATATATCAACGGAAATTCAACTTACCATATTAGTTTTAATGACGCATGGGAAAATGGAGGTCACGGTGAAAGTGAATTGGAGTTTCCCTATGATAATCTTATGACAGGTATAACTTTAGCGGTCGGAAGCAAGTATAGAGAAAAACCCAAACAAATAAGGGG
>JAGGXJ010000037.1 GCA_021163105.1 Syntrophobacterales bacterium | reverse complement strand
TGGTGGTATGAAGCAATAGTTAGAGGTTTGGATGGCTATGCATGTGATCCAACAGATGAAAATTCAAGATATAAGCTAGATCAAGATAAATTTAAGAGGGCAGTAAAATCTGGTAAATCTGTTCAGGAAGCTCTAAATGAACGAGTCTGTCCTGTATGTCAGCTATTTGGATGTGGTGGGTGGAAGAGGAGATTTCAATTCCGTATTGAGGACGCCCCTACAACGCCATTACATTTCAGGACCTCTGACAATACGAACAAGAACTGGCTAAAACGAGTATTTGGGGGTGAAAGCCAAAACATAAACAATCTAAAAGTCTTTTATGGCGACATAGCATTCAAATTTATAATAAGAGGTGATGATGATTATATTCGTTCTCAGCTAATTATGCTATTCAATTTTATATCAAAATATGGCGGTTTGGGCGCAAAACTCCAGCATGGTTTTGGGCAGATTAGGGTATTGGAACCGGAATCAGCAAATGATGATACAGCGCTCAAGAAGGGATTGAAAGAATTGGGTAATAAAATCCAAGCAAATGAATTCTCTGAAGGAGAGAAAGTAAATACACCTTACAGCTTAGAAAATTTTGTTAGTTTGGATTATGACTTAACGCCATCTTCTTTGAAGAAATTCATGCAAAACGATTCCCATATAGGAAACGATGCGAAGACTAAAGAGAATAGTTACATCCCATGCGCTTTTGATTTACGATATAAAGGTTCGGGAAAATTCGGTATGCGGAAATGGCTGGAAGATATAAAAAACTGGGAACATAAGGAGATAAATATGTTGATGGGTGTAAGCGAAAAGAGAGGGGAAAAACTTACTGATGAAGACCGTGCTTCCAGCCGTTTGTGTTTTGGGATGCCTTACAAATTAGGCAATGGTAATTATCGCTTGAGAATATTTGGTTTTGCACCACCAGACATTTTGAAACCAAATGATTTGAAGGCTCTTTGTGAAGAATATATGAATTATGTATTTGATAAAGAGTATAAATTGATTTATGAAACTCTTGGCACCGATATCATAAATGGTAAAGGAGGCACTCAATGATGAACCATGATTTGTTTTCCTCGCTTTCTACTCAGCAAAATCAAACAATAGAGAAAATAATACAACTGGAAAAAGAAATAGAAAATGAAAAAAATAAGGATAAAAGAGCAAAAAAAGAGAAAGAAGTGAATAAGGAACGGATAAAGCTACTATCTCCAAATGCACATCTATCATATCATTCATTAGTTGCCAAGAACAAAACATCCGCTGATAATTTTCGCTCAGCATGGCAGAACAAAAATTTACAAATTGATTTAAGTGGACATATAAACGAACAAGGATTAAATGATTTCCTAAAGGAGAACTTTTCATATCCTTCAATTAACATCTCTCTTCTCCCCAGATACTCTTTTCTCATTCAGTTCACTTTCACCCTTGAAAAACCCTATATCTCCCGCGATGAGCAGGATTTCTACATAATTGACAACCCCATCCGCAAGGATAGGGTCTTCGGTCTTCCATATGTTGCGTCATCTTCCTGGAAAGGAAGCCTCAGGTCAGCACTCTGGCAGCTTGGCTATAAGGCTGAAGATGATGATATAAGACGAATTTTTGGGAGCGAAAGAAAGACTGAGGAACACGAAAGACTTAGGGCAGGCAGATTATATCTTTTCCCAACATTTTTTACAAAGAAAGGTCTGGAAATAGTAAACCCTCATGATAGAGAACAAAGGGTAGGAAAAAATCCGATTCTTATCGAGTGCGTCCCAGAAGGTACATCTGGGATATTCACTCTTCTGTATGTTCCATTTGATTTGATTGGGAAAGAAGAGAAAGAAATTAAGAAACAGGTCTCCAGAGACATCCTGTTAATTGCCAGGGGATTAGAAGCTATGTTCAGAGGCTATGGTTTTGGTGCCAAAACATCTAGCGGATACGGGATTGCAAAATCTGAACTTACCGATGGAAAACTCGTTTTAAAAGCTGAGGGCATAGAACTCCTACAGAAAGAAGAGATAAAAATCGAGGAGCCAGAAGAAGCTTTTAAGAAGTACCTCAACGATGATGGTAGTGTGAAGGAAGAATTTAAAGGTGGTGGAGAGGCTGGTTTGCTCAGCAATAAACAATACAATGAAAAAAAGGAGCAACTGGCAGGGGGCAGTCTTGCAGAATTTAAAAAGTTTAGGCTGTGGTATGGTACCTATGGGGAATTGTGGCAAAAGCATATTGGAGCTGAACGCACTCCAGAACCCCTATGTCCGGTATGGAGTTTCGAGAGTTTCAATGAGTTGCTGGAAAAGGCTGAAGAAATCGAGAAAGTATTAAAATCAAAGGAGGTCTCACAATGACACCTGACCTCAAAATTCTTGCCGATAACAAAAAAGATCTACTTCTGGCAGAAATTGCTGCCTGGCTACACGATATGGGAAAGTGCAGCGATGAGATGATAGAAAAACAGGCTTCCGATTGTCCATCATCGCCAAGTTTTCAATCCAATACCGCATATAAAACGGCCTTCTCTAATCTACTGAACGGTAATAACCATACCCTCAGTTTGTTGAATGAAACAGTAACTCTTAAAGAGCTTATTGAAAAAGGAATACCCAGTGCAATAAAAAACAACACGATTCAATCGTTACTAATTAAATATCTGGGGCGTTGTCATGCTGCTGCCCACATCGAAAAAGAGGGACAAGCAGATAAAAAACAGACAATAAAAGATACCAGACTGAGTTCTCCCTTCGGAGATGAAACAGAACCTTTGGCTGACCTTACAAAGAGATTGCAGGCGTTACCTTTTAATGAAATAAGCAATCGAGAAAAATTCCTGCCTGCTCTAAAGAAAGCATTTAAAAAAGCTCCTGGGGACACAGAGAGACCGATAAACGAAGTTGATCTTTGGGATTGGTCCAGCATTGTCGCAGCTCTTTACAAATCGGCATTGGCCGGTGCACTTCTTGGAAATAAACCAGAACCTAATGATCTGAAATGGCGGTTGCTAGCGATAAGATTTAATTCAGAGCAGATATTGGGAAATGCTTCAAAAATACCTGTTTTGCTTGCAAGGAAGAAATGGCTTACTGATGGATTAGATAATGTTAAGAAAATGCTTGAGGAAACATACCCTCTTGGAAACGAGGTTTACAGGGATGAGAGCGGAAGTATTTTCGTTGTGCCGGACGTCCAGAATTTATTGGGACTTAAGGAAAATGCGAATAGTTCTGAAAAGAGCTTGAAAGATTTAATTTCCGAGCGATTGGGATTCGAAGGCGAGATCGTTGTTACACCATCGTTATCAGTGCCATGGTGGGGACAGAACCCTTCAGGAAGACCAGACCCAAGTAAAGATAAAATTCCTCCTATTGGAAAGATCCTTCAGGAAAAACCATATTCACCTCCCGACCCAGAAAAGATTAAGGAATGGTGGGAAGAAGCAACCTCAAGAGCGCAAAAAGAAGGACATAATAACCCGGAAATTTGCACTATCTCCTGGACAAGACCACAGGGACCTACTGAAAGGGGATTCCAGAGAAAGGCATCAGATTTCTGGGCAGAAAAAGTGACAGGCAGAGCAAAAGAATGGAATAATAAAGATAAAAGCAAGACCATTTGGATAGATGAGGTTGCCGATAATAACGGCAGGATATGCCTTATTACTGGTAAGTTAGATATATCTGAATGGCTGACGCCGGAAGGGCACGTTAGAACTCTTTTTGTTAAACCCCCTAATGGCAAATCCAGCCAAGACGTTCAGAAAAAACCTTCATTCGCACGGCTACGACGCATTTGGGAGACAACAAAAAAGTTTTGGGAAGAAGTCGAACACGGTTTTGATAGCACTATTGGTAGGGTAGAAAATAGATTAGTCATTACTGGGAACGGAAATAAGATCAATGAGCTCATCACGAATAATGTATATGAAATGGAGATAGACCGAACAAGAGCAAGTGTTTTTTATTCGGAAAACGGTCATTTCATTATCATCGAAAACCTCAAACGATTAGCCCGTAAGATGGGATGCAAGGCAGAACAAAATCCCCTCGAATTCATACAAAATTGTCTCAAAGATAAAGATGTAAAAATATACAATACCGAAAGTAAGAATCGAGATAACTCAATTTGTGACCTTAAGATATCTTCCGTTGAACCAATAGTTGATAATTACATTCCTGCAATCTCTATCCTATCCGAGCCGAGCATATTTATGACGATTGTTCCCGCTGGCAGGTCTTTAGAAATAGCGAAAAACATAAAAGAAAAATATGAAAAAGAAATGGGTAAAGTTAGAAATCGACTCCCTCTCATTTTGGGGATGGTGTTTGCCAGATCCCACACACCGTTAGCAGCTTTGATGGATGCAGGTCGAAGAATACTGAAAATCTCTACTGGAGAGGAGGACTGGGTTCTTAATGGAGATGCAGGGGATTGTGGCACAGATTGCATTCTTAACTTCGACAATGGAATTACTTGGCAGATTCCTGTGAAGATGGGTGATGGTGTAACAGATGATATCTGGTATCCTTATTTCTATGTAAATGGAGTTCCCGCTAATTGTTCCAGGGCCTTTAAAGGTCCTAAAGGATGGTTAGTCCATGTTAAAGAACTGAAGAAAGGATATAAAGTCAAGATTGCATCTCCCATGTTTGATTTTGAATTTCTGGATACATCTTCGCGCAGATTTGAAGTGAGTTATGAGAACGGAAAACGGCGAGACACCACAAAATCAGAACGGCCTTATCTTTTGGAGGAAATAGATGATTTCATAAGATTGTGGGACACACTTTCAGGTGGGTTGGTAAGGAGCCAGATTAAGAATGTTATAAGTCTCATAGAGACAAAACGCGAAGAATGGTTGCCAGAAGAGGGAAATAACGTTTTTGAGAAATTCGTTCATGATATCCTTCACAATGCCAACTGGAAGGACGGGATACCAGCAAATATAGAAGAATTAGAAAAAGCCGCAATCAGTGGCAAATTGAAGGATATAGTTGAATTAAATATGGATATATTGAAAGTTAGAAATATGGATAAAAAAGAACAGGAGGTATCTGAATGAACGAAAATAATAAACTGTACACCCACCAGCGGTTTATCTTCATGGCCATTGATCCAGTTCACATAGGAACTGGAGGTTATCGCCTGGGCAGGGTGGATAACACAATAGTCAGAGAACCCGGAACGAACCTGCCGAAAATACCAGGCACTAGTCTTGCGGGGGCCGCGCGAAGTTATGCTTCGATGAGATACGGTAAACCGGAAGCTGCTGGTCAACATAAAAAATTGGATGCTGAATCAAAGAAGAATTGTCCAATAATCTACACATTCGGAACCGCAACGGAAACCGGTGGCGGTCAACAAGGGAAAATCAGTGTCGGGGATGCACAGATCCTTTTCTTCCCTGTTCATTCGATGGCCGGACCGGTTTGGGTGAGTACAAAGGAGATACTCGAGGAGGCAGGGTTTCAAATAGGGAATGCTGATACTATAACTGATGGGAACGCTGTTACTTCCTTGAGCTGGAAAAAAGAGAACCTCAATCTTGGTTGGCTGTTGCTAAACATAAAAACTGGATTGAACGTAAAGCTTCCAAATGACATCACAAGTAAAAAAGAGTGGAATACGATATCAGATAGAATCGTACTCGTAGCTCCGAAATTGTTTTCTCAGATAGTCAACAGTAACCTTGAGATTCGCACATCGGTAGCGATCAATCCAGAAACCGGTGCTGCCGAAGATAAAGCATTGTTTACCTATGAAGCGATACCAAGGGCAACGTGGTTCTGGTTTGATGTCATAGAGGATGACTATTTGGGAGATTTTCCTAAAACTGATAAACAGTTCAAAGACGGAAAAGAAAATGCGGGAGAACCTCTTGGAGAAAACTGGAATAAACCCCTGGAGGTTGTCAAGGCAGGGTTGAAACTGGTAGAGTACCTCGGCGTTGGTGGTATGGGAACCAGAGGCTTTGGCAGAATAAAACATATCTGTGATTGGGAGGTTAAAAGTGATGAATCTTGATCTTGAAGCCACAAAAACCGCACAGAAAATTATCAATAAAACATCAAAAATAAGCCCAAATGAAATAGAAAATCTCATAACGAAAACACTAGGGATTCTTCAGGAAAACGGCGTTTACGCCTGTACACTTTACCTATATTCTCGTACCAGTGACTCTGAAAAAGAAGTCAGCGAAGTCACAAGAAATGAACTTCTCAAAATGGCAGAGTTATTAGGGAAAGAACCTGAGGATGATGAGAAAGCTGAAGATGTACTGAAATTCCTTACTGATAATATCTGTAATGATCTTGATACTCTTTTTTTAACAAAACAGCTCTGGGAACAGACCTTGACCTATGCCCGTTATGGTGCAAAGGCAAGGAGGTGATTCTATGATCTGGATACCCTATCTGGTGAGTTTACGTGTTCTTTCACCTGTCCATATCGGCTGGAAGAAAACAGGGAATCTGCAGCAGACTCACCCTTATGTAACTGGAAAAGCTCTATGGGGTGCTTTAACGGCCAGACTTGTTCGGAATCAGGGGAATAATAATTACCAGGAAATCGGGAAGAAGGTTGATAAAGAATTGAGGTTTACATATCTTTACCCCACTACAGATCCCAGTAAGGTCGTTGTGTGGCCATGGGACAATTCAATTAAATTTTCATGGATGTATCTTGGGAGTTACGCCAGTGCGGCATTAAAAGACAAAATCGCCCAAGAGGGCATGTTGCATGAAACAGAGTATATATCCCCAAAAACCAGGGATGGAAGACAGGTATATTTGGTGGGATATGTTATTGAAAAGAATGGCTGTAGATTGGCATGGAAAGAGGCACTAAAAAGAATTCAGATTGGTGGCGAACGAGGGTATGGCTGGGGACGGGTTGAGCTAATTGACAGTCCCAAAAAGAGTGATTCCTGTTTTAATAGTTATACCTTTGATGGTACCAGAGATACACCTCGAATTACTGTGCAAAAAGATAAACCAATCCTTGCCCATGCTCTGGTAGATGGGTTAGATTGTAATGGAACAATAGAACCTCTTGTCGGTAGAGAAACCGATGCACATAGTGGATTTGGGGGCGTTATCTCTAAGGCTGTCATATGCTGGGTACCAGGGAGTTGTGTAAAAGAAAAAACAACATTTAGAATATCCTATAGAGGAATTTTGGAATTACATGGATAAAATAACCAATGCTTCTTGCTAAACCTGACGAATCTTTACTTGAACATACCGAAAATGCTCTGAAAGTATTTGCATCTCTAAAAGAGGCCTACCCTGAAATTCCGGAATTATGCAATGTTCCTCAATTCTGGGAT
>JAGGXJ010000124.1 GCA_021163105.1 Syntrophobacterales bacterium | reverse complement strand
TACCTGAATTCTGGAACAAATTATCTTTTAAAATATACTTTAGAAACATCTGGTATGATTTTGAATTCACAAAAGAAAAGGTGAAAATAAGAATTGCGGGTAAGGGGAAGAAGCAGATTCCAGTTAAAATAGCTGGAAAGAATGTTAAACTTACTGCGGGCAAGACGAAAAAACTAAAATTTACTAATAGTTGACGGTTTTGTGATATGCCGTAACTGCTGATTTACCCAGCAGGTAAAATCCCGTCCATGAAATCGTCCATGCGCCTTGGCAGTTTTGATGGGTGAGGATCCGAATCAGTCGGCCAGCCATTTTTTCATGTGCGGCAGTTCTTCAGATGCCCATTGGGAGGACAGGCGTTTTTCAAGGAAGAGGGTGAACATCTGTTCCATTGTTTTCATCGCGACCTCCACGAGGTAGATTCTCTCAAGGATTCTTCCTTCCCGGTCTTCCTCCCCCTCGTCCATTGATACAGGAAGCCTGAGAGCCTGAAAGGAGAAGGTGTCGGCCTTGAATGTGAATTCAAAATCGTCGTTTCCCGCGCCGAGCCTTATCCGCGCTTCCGTTACTTTTTTGCCCTTGCGCAGCGCAGACTTGCCCTCCTCAAGATCCGCGTGAAGCCCCCTGCATGCCACCGTCTCGGAATATTCTCCTTCGCCCGATTCCAGCACTATCTTCTGCAGAAATTCCACTTTCGCGTCTCCACTGTCCGGGATCATAATGCTTCCACCGCGCTCCTCGCTTTTGAACCAGAGCCACGTTAGAAAATCTCTTCCCGGAAGCGGGATATCGCTGGGCATCGACTCCACATCCCATGGCAGAAAATGGGTGAGGGGCAGGTCGAATGATCTCTTGAACAATTCCTTGAAATCATCATTCACCTTTTCCGAGAGCGAGCCGAATAGCAGCCATTTCCCCGAGACCGACCAGCAGATCTCGTAGAATGAGGGAACCGGGTGTGCCCTGTTTAACAATCCTGATTTAACGGTTTCTCTGATATCTTCTCTCTGCCCCTTGTAGAGTTTCTTCAGACCCTTTTCCTCCATGAACTCCTTTTCCGCTTTCAGTACCCTCAGTTTCAGGAGGGCGGGGGGCACTGTCCTGCGATCGATACGAAGAGAAGAGACGATATAATCGGCTATTGAGTAATTCGCATATTCGAAATCGGTATCCAAGACGTTGTCAAGGCTGGTCCATCCAAGAGATTTTTCCTCGCCTCCGGACGACAATTCCCTGAAGGCAAAGGATTTTATCTGTCTGTCTATAAAATCCGGAAATTTGTCCGGCAACCGGCCCGCGACGTGATATTTTGTAAGAGTAAGAGTTCCTTTTGATAGTCCCATAGTATAGTATGCCACCTTTCTTAATAGCAGACAGTTATCTGCCAGGCGGGGAAACTAACGCAATTCAGGAGTCAGTGTCAAGCCATTTACAATAGACACCCACTTTTTTTTGTGATAGTCGTTTACAAGGTTTTCAACAGTTGGTATCGGGTAACATGTGGAGATATCTATGGATATAAAAAGAGTGGGAATTATCGCAAACAGCGATAAAGAAAAGGCCGCCGAACATTCCTTGCGGCTCGGAGGATGGCTTTCCGATAGAGGGTTGGAAGTTTTCTTTGAGGAAGAAATAGCCGGAAAGATAAATATGCCCGGGGTTTCCATGGATGATCTGGCATCCTCGGTGGATATGATCGTGGTTTTCGGTGGTGACGGGACTCTTCTTATGGCAGCGCGCATGGCGATGGGATCTGATGTGCCTGTCCTGGGTGTTAATCTGGGTAGTTTTGGTTTCATGACGGTAGTCAATCTGAATGAAATGTTCGACACCATGGAAATGATTCTTAAGGGGGAATACAGTACCTCCAGGAGGATGATGCTCAGCGTGTCCGTGGAAGACGCGAAATATCCCGCGCTTAATGACGTTGTAATTAACAGGGGAAACCTCTCCAGAATGGTCAACCTGGAGACCTTTGTTGATGGAAAGTATCTGAGTACCTTTAAGGCGGACGGTCTCATAATATCCACCCCTACAGGCTCTACCGCGTATTCACTTTCTTCAGGAGGCCCCGTTGTTCTGCCGGAGTTAGACTCTATTATTATCAATCCCATATGTCCGCACACTTTAACGAAGAGGCCTATTGTATTGCCGCCGGAATCCATCATAGAAGTGATAGTGTGGACAAAAAAAGGTGAGGCGTCCGTGACGTTAGACGGACAGGATCTCTTTATATTAAAGTCGGGCGACAGGGTGGGTATAAAGAAATCAGAGAACCATATAAATCTTGTAGAATCTCCCCATCGCGATTATCTGGAGATCCTGCGAACCAAACTGGGATGGGGTGAATTACCCTGATAAGATGCTGACAGAACTGAGTATAAAAAATTTCGCCATCATTGATGAATTGGATGTTGTTTTCACGAAGGGTTTGAACGTGATTTCCGGGGAGACGGGCGCCGGTAAGTCTATAATCATCGGTGCGGTGAGTCTTCTCCTTGGAGACAGGGCATCGAGTGATTTCGTGCGATCTTCCGAAGACTCTGCTGTGGTCGAGGCGCTATTTGATGTGAGTGACAATGAAGATATAAGGGAAAAGCTGGAAGAAGCGGGTATAGGTGAAAACAACGAACTGGTGCTCAAAAGAGTTGTTTCCAGGGGTGGCAGGAACAGGATTTACATAAACGGGAATCTGGCAACGCTTGGGATGCTTTCATCGCTTGGAGAATCCCTTGTCAATATCTGTGGTCAGCGCGAGCACCAGGTTCTTCTGGATGCCGATAATCATATCGATATATTAGATGAATTTGGCGGGTTTATGCCCCTCAGGCTTGAATTCGCCGGCCTTTACAGCGACTGGCAGGCGTTGGAAAAGAAACTTGATGAACTGAAAACAAGAAATAATGAAAAACGCGAGAGAGAGGAACTCCTGAGATTCCAACTGGATGAACTTGAAAAGAGCGGCCTGAAAATCGGCGAGGATCTGTTGTTGCAAGATGAAAAGAGGATTCTCAGCAACGCGAAGAAGCTTGATGAATATGCCGGTGAGGCACACGATATTCTCTATGCCAGAGAGGGCTCTGTGCTGGAAAAGTTGGATGGCGTTGTGGGTAGCATAAAGGAGATAAAAAAGATAGATCCCGGTCTGAAAATCTCGGAGGAGGAACTGAAATCGGCGTTCTTCAATCTTGAGGAAATTGCTTTTGTGTTAAGGGATTATGTAAAGGATATAACCTTTGATCCGGCAAGGCTTGAAGAGATCGACGACAGGCTTGAATACCTGGGCAAACTGAAGCGCAAGTATGGAGAGACGATAGAAAATATCTTGAAAAGAAAGGAAGAAATAGGGAAAGAACTGGAAGGAATGGCCTATCTGGGCGAAGAAATCGCCCGTGTTTCCGAGGAGATCGACCGGAGAGAAAAACTGCTCCTGGAGAAGGCGGAGGAATTGTCTGGGAAGAGGAGAGATGTCTCGGAAGTTTTAAAGAAAGCAATAGAGGATGAAATTCACTCGATGAGAATGGCCGATACGGTATTTAATGTCCGGTTTGCGAATCATCACGGAGAGGGAGATATTTCTTCTCTGAACTCAAAAGGTGTGGACGAGGTGGAATTCTATCTGTCGACCAATGTGGGTGAGGAATTGATGCCTTTGAATCGCATAGCCTCCGGGGGTGAACTGTCTAGAATAGTGCTTGCCATAAAAAAAGTACTGGCTGGCAGTGGATCGGTTGGTACTGTTGTGTTCGACGAGGTGGATAGCGGCATAGGAGGGGCGGCGGCAGAGGTCGTGGGGAAAAAGTTGAAAGAGGTATCGAAGCACCATCAGGTTATATGTATAACCCATCTTCCCCAGATAGCATGTTTCGGAGACACACACTTCCTTGTTTCAAAGGAGGTACATGAGGAGAGAACAAATGCCGGCGTGGACCTGCTTTCGGGACCGGAGCGTCTCGACGAGATCACCCGGATGCTGAGCGGTATCGAGATTACGGAAAAAACCAGACAGCACGCATCAGAGATGCTGAAAATGTCCAGAGAATAAGGCGGTGCGGGAGATGTTGAGAAAGGCAAAGGTAAGCGATGCAAAGGTGATCCACCGGATGATCAATCTTTCATCAAATGAAGGTGAAATGCTTCCGAGGTCGTTGATGGATCTGTATGGCAGCTTGAGGGACTTTTTCGTATATCTTGACGATGATGGCTCCATCGCCGGTGTCTGCGCCATGCATATCTTCTGGGAGAATCTGGCGGAAGTGAGATCCCTGTATGTGAAAAAGGAATACAGGAGATCGGGCATAGGCAGGGACCTGGTTGAGGCATGCATCTCCGAGGCGATAACGCTTGATCTGCTGAGGATATTCACGCTTACCTATCAGACTGAATTTTTTGAGCGTGTCGGGTTTATCGTGACTGACAAATCCGAGCTTCCTGAAAAGATATGGTCTGATTGTCTAAACTGTCCGAAGTATCCTGATTTTTGTGATGAGGTTGCGATGATTATAGAACCATGAAAACAGGATTCAAGGAGTCAAGGAGTCAAGGATTCGAGGGGTCGAGAGGCCAAGGAAACGGGAAACCCAGAAAATCTTTACGGATAAATTCCTTAAAATCAGTTTCCAGTTTCCAGTTTCGAGTTTAGCATTTCACTTGAACCCTTGAACCGTTCTTAAAACCCTTATGGGTAAATTCCGAATTTCCGGGAGGTGTTTTATAAAGTCAAAATGTTGTTTCTATCTGATATTATTTGTGTTGTTAGTTGTTCAACCACTTGGTGCAGCTGAGGGGAAGATGATAACCATCGTTCACTCGAATGACCTGCACTCTCATCTTTTGGGATTTTCACCCAATATTGATTATACTCCGTTGGAAACCGGCGATGATAAAACCGTCGGCGGATGGGCCAGGATAGCAACAGTCATACGGAATGTAAAACAGGATAGAGCCAATCCCGTGCTGGTTGTAGATGCCGGTGATTTTCTCATGGGCTCGCTGTTTCATATGCTGAGCCGTGAAGAGTCTTTTGAACTCAGGCTGATGAAGGCAATGGGTTACGATGTCACTACTCTCGGAAACCACGAGTTTGATCTGAAACCCGCCGGGCTGGCCCGCATTTTAACCGCTAATAAACGAGACCAGATTCCATCTGTTGTTTTCTCCAGTGCGATTTTCAGCAGTGAAAGCAGGGCTGACGATAAACTTGAAGAGGTTTTTGCCGAAGGGATTGTAGAACCATGCCTGATAATGGAAAGAGACGGTATTAGAATCGGTTTTTTCGGATTAATGGGGAAAGACGCTGCCGAAGTATCGCCCTTTGCTTCCCCGGTCAAATTCGAAGACCCGATTGACGCGGCCAGAAAGATGGTCAAAAAACTGCGCGGGGAGGAAAAGGCGGACATTGTGATCTGCCTGTCGCACAGCGGCCTTTCGGACAATCCGGAAAAGTCCGAGGATGAGATTCTGGCAAAAGAAGCCCCTGGGATCGATATCATCGTCAGCGGCCACACCCACACGAAAACCGGTATCCGAAAGGTAAACGATACCCTTGTGGTTCAAGCCTGGTGCTATGGAAGGCAGGTGGGTGTGATGGATATCGACTGGTCGGATGGCAGGGTATCTCTAAAGAATTACCGCCTCATCGACATTAACGACTCCATAAAAGGCGACCCCGGGATTGCGGCCATGATCAGTGACTTTGAATCCCGCATCAATGAAGATATGCTGGCCGGGGAAGGGCTTGAATTTCGCCAGATTATTGCTGCCACACCCTTTGATCTTGAAATCCGGGAGGACGAATGCAATCTCGGCAACCTTATTGCTGATTCCATTCGCTGGTACATCAATAAAAATGATTCCAATCCGGATGATCCGGCCACTCAGGTAGAGGTTGGAGTGGTCAGCAACGGGGTCATTCGCGATGACATTGAGATAGGCAAGACAGGAGATGTCGCGGTGTGTGATACTTTTCGCGCCATCCCGCTTGGGATAGGTTTCGATGACCATGTTTCCATGGGTTATCCCCTTATATCATTTTATATCTACCCGAGTGAGATAAAGAAAGCACTGGAGATACTGACCAGCATCTATCCGATGAAGGGTGGCGATTACTATCTTCAGATCTCCGGGGTCAGATTTTCATACAATCCCAACAGAATGTTTTTTGACAGGGTAACGGAGATATGGCTCGGGGACGAGGAGAACGGATACTCCCTGCTGGACTATTCGAAATCGAATAAGAGACTCATCCGGGTTGCCGCCGATATCTACAATGCCACATTTTTAAAGGTTGTGGGAAACTTTACCTGGCATTTTCTGGATATCTTTCCAAAAGACCGCGACGGGAATTCTGTTGCCGATTTGAGAAGCCTTCGGGTCGATGCGGACAAGCAGGCCCCCGGAATCCAGGAGCTCAAGGAGTATATGGGAGTTCTGGAGTATGTCCGGAGTTTTCCCGATACTACGGGAGACGGGGTGCCGGATATCCCGGAAAAATACAGGGGCAAATTAGAACGTCAGCTTGTCGAGACCAGCTGGAATCCCTTCAAACTGCTGAAACGCGGGACACATGTTACATGGATTGCCTGTGGCGTGCTTTTGATTGTTCTTTCAATGTTTGTTTTGATCGTAGGCTTTGGTCGGCGTGTAATCAGACGGCGCAACAGGAGGTGAACCTTTTATTATTCGAGGATTCAGAATAAACTAGGGACATCCATGATAAGTTTTGTCAAGGGGAAAACGGAGATTTCCCTTGACCTTCCGGATTGAAAGATTCCCGGCGGTTATTCTCGTTAATCTGCCTCAACTCGACCTTTTTCTTCATTTTTTGT
>JAGGXJ010000099.1 GCA_021163105.1 Syntrophobacterales bacterium | reverse complement strand
ATTGAAACCCCATAGCTCACGACAGGTGGCTTAGTTCTTCAAACGTCAATCCAAAATTGGATCAACACCTCAAACCTAAATCTGATTGTCTATTATCGCAACTTTGGATTGACGCTTATTCGAAATCTTCATAAATAAATTAAGATCTTGATTAAAACGGCACTACAAATTGTACTAAAAGTTTAGTCATATCAAGAAGAATATGTGAAGTCATTTCACGTGTCTGAATTACTCTGATTGGGCAAGATTAACAATTAAGTCGTTGTTTTTTTCTATGGCCATAGTAACAAATTTATTTATCTATTTCGCGAGCCGGCACACCAATAACAGTAGCACCAGAATGCACATTTTTATTTATCAGTGTTGAGGCGCCAACAATACTGCCACCCCCAATAGTCACCCCATTTATAGTAGTGGAGGAAGCGCCAAGATACGTTTCTGGTTCAATAATTGTGTGGCTGGTACAAACGAAACCGGGAGCAATAAAAGTATAATCGCCGATTTTAACATCATGACTTACAATAGCGCCATAACGAAACGTCACGTAATCACCGATTACTGTATTACATCCAACAATACATCCCTTTGGGATGAAAGCCCCCTTCCCAATCGTGACATATTCAGTATTTACATCCGGATTAATAAGAGAAGGAACTTGCACTTGTAACGCATCTATACGCTGGCCAATTAGTTTGTGAGTCGCAATTGATGGATTCACATTGTTAAAAACGAACACATCGGGATATCGTGAAATATATTCTTTCAAATATTCGTGATTACCAAGAATCGGATAATTGTAAATTCGGGTGTTTACAAGTTCTAAATTATCATCAATAAAACCAATAATCTCCCATGTAGGCTCATGCGCGTTTATCTCATGCACGAGCCTGATGGTATCCACAAAGTTTGCGCCATAAATGAGAAGTTTTTTCATAACAATAACCTATTATTTCACAACAGCAGAGATTTAACGAAAAATTTTAAAATAAAGGGTAGCATCTTCAGAATTGTTGCGCCTTGTTCTATTTTGTCAGGTGCACAATTGCTTGACAATCAAACTCAACTTTCATCTACAACTGTTCAGTGGAATGAATATGATTAACTCACATTCTCTGGTTTTACCCCCCCGCCAAATCTGCTCAATTTTTCTACTGCATGTAGAAGAGTCAGTTCTTCTTGGCACATAAAGGCGGCTGCGGAAGTAATCTGGTCAATTTTCTCCGGGTCGTCGAGCAGCTTGCAGATGATCTCCGGCATTTCATTTAATGTGGTTGTGATATAATGAACGCCAGCAATCATTGGGTGTTTGTCACTCATCGGTTCGCTTACCACCAGCGTTCTACACTTCGCCGCCATCAAAAACCGAATCCACGCTGAGCTCCATGAATAGTTATACAAGTTGATGAGAATACGAGTACGGTTTAGCCATTCACAACGCTGTTCGCCATACAAACCTCTTTCTACCGGGATCAATGAGATGCCTTTCCCCTTCAAACGCTCACCCAGATTTTCGAGTATGGCAGCCCTTCTCCCTTTTCTGATGGAACCAAGAAAACCAACAAGTATGTCTCGTTGCAGATTCAGATCACGTCCCATGTATTCATGCGCGCCAACCGGGATGAAATGTGCGGTAATTCCTCGATTCATGAGAAAATGCCAGCGCTGGTTTGTGCTTACCACAAAATGATCCATCCAACCTTCATTGTGGCTGTCCAGAACGGACTGCCAGTTTTCTATTACACCGCGTATATGCTTCCAATCAAAATCACCACCGCAGTGACGCTTGATGAGCCGGGATGCTTTACGAAATCCGGGGGCGGAGATTTGTTGGTAGGCCCATATGCGCAGACGGTACAATGTAAGCAGCTTTTTCCAACGCGGTATATCAGTGGACCGATTCAAACCGAAACGTTTTCTCCAGCGGGAGGCTTTGAGTCCGACAGCCTCGGCTTCCGAAGGTGTATCATCTGGCGGAAGTGGATCTATTTGCCAGAAAACTGTTATGAGACGTTGTGCGCCGCAGTGTTTTAGCTTTTGGCAATACACCGGATAATCGTTAAGCGTGATCAAAAGGAGCAAAACATCCGCCTTTAAACCTTCCGGGTCTCCGTCCTGCACAAGGGAAGCCGGATATCCTAGTTGATTAAAACAACTGCAGATTGCCGTTGGAAGTTCCAGCTCCCAAGGTTCAACCTTCGATCTTATGGCGACAGCCCAGCGTATTTTGCTCATAGGGTATTTTTGAATTTTACTAGAAACATTAAAAAGGAAAGTCTATCTACTACATACAATGATTATGCATCAATCTACTTAATATTAGAAAGTTTTTTGCTTGTCAAGAGGATTTTGGTTACGAAATATGGGTATGATATCGATAATGATGGAATGTGTGTGCCGGATTAGCAAATTGACCGGCTAAATAATCTAATTTCGTTCTGTGTTGCCTACTACTAAGGTTTCTTTCGTCCGGCCCGCCTTTGAAGCAAAAGGAAGCATTTTAGATTAGGTTTCTGCATTTCTTTGGCTATTTCAAACTGGTCTTCCCCCGATTTAGTGGACATCCCAAAGATGAAAGCCTTTTGATATAGGCCAAAGGAGCGTCTCTTACATTTGAGGCGATTATGAGCGAATAACAGTGAAAAACAACAACGCATGTGGGGTATGATTAAATCAGGCAAAAAACAAGGGGCTGCAATTCTCTCGCAACCCCTTTCTTTTATTTTGGTAGCGGGGGCCGGATTTGAACCGACGACCTTTGGGTTATGAGCCCAACGAGCTACCAGACTGCTCCACCCCGCGTCATGTGATATTCTGATACATCCGTCAGTAATATAAATATGCTTTGTGGCGGATGTGACGCTGTATCTAAGCCAATATTCGGAAAATGTCAAGGAGTTTTCTCTTTCAATCCGACGATATTATATATGGCTATCTTCCTGTCAACCCCCTTAAGCTCAACCGGCTCCATATCTTCGGCCCGCACAATCTCTTGCACCTCGCTGTAAGTGTCACCACACACAAGGATCTGCCCTTCTCTCGCAAGTTTTTCGAGCCTCGACGCCACGTTGACTCCCGGTCCCATTACCGTGTATTCCTTCTTTCTCGAAGAACCGAATATCCCTGCCATGATCTCGCCTGTACTTATTCCAATTCCGATGGAAATTCTCCGGCCCGTTTCAGAAATATCGTTGTTTATCCTGTTAATCTCGGCCATCATTTCAATAGCGCACGTAACCGCCCTCACTGCGTCATCTTCAAAGGTCATCGGGGCTCCGAATACACCCATAATACTGTCGCCGACATGTTTGTCCAGGGTTCCGTTATGCCCGCATATGATCGCGTCCATCGGTGAGAAATAGTGCATGTTGAGTGTCTCGCAAATCTCTTCCACGCTCAATCTCTCTGATAATTCGGTGAAACCCCTTATGTCACTGAAGAGTACCGTAGCCTTCTGTTTTTTTGAACTTATATGCGCCCCTTCCTTCCACATCTCGGAAAAAACCTGCTCTGAGATAAACTGCTTGAGTCTTTTCCGGAGATTGTATTCCCTGACCTTTGCTCTGAGTTCAATATTTAAAAACGGTTTCGTGATAAACCCGTCAATGCCCGCATTTACCGACTCAATAGCGCTTTCCATCGTGGCATATCCGGTAAGCATGATTCTTGTCACCTCCGGATTGATCTTACCTATTTCAATCAGTGTTTCCAGCCCGTCTATACCTGGCATCTTGTAATCGGATATGACTGTCTCTATCCGGTAAGGATCTTCCCTGACGATATCAACGGCCCGGTTGCCGTCTTCCGCCAGCGACACGTCATATCCGTCCTTTTCAAGAACCTTTTTCAGAGATCTTCTCACACCCTCTTCATCATCTACAACCAGAAGACCTGTCATAATTTCCTCCTTCTGCAGGGAAGTTCCACGGACAGGATGGTTCCCGTTCCCTTCCTGCTCTGTATGTTAACGCTCCCGCTGTGTCTCTTTATGATTTCATGAGAGATGTACAGGCCAAGGCCTGTACCCTCACCCGGTTTTTTTGTCGTAAAAAAGGGTTTGAAGGCATCTCTTGTCTCTTCAGGGGACATGCCCCTTCCTGTATCGTGACACTCGATACGAATGATATCTCTATCTTTCTCATACCATGTCACCAGCATTATCTTGCCCTCTCCATCCGGAATGGCCTGGATCGCGTTACTTATGATATTTATAAATACCTGCCCCAGATTTGCAAAGTTTCCCTCGATCTCCGGCAAGGTTTCCCCCAGATTTTTTTCAATTGTTATTTCTGAATTTTTATACCGGCTGTGCAACACTCTCAGGGCGTCGTCTATCAAAATATTTATATTTACCTGCTCAACATAGGTCTGAGTCTGTCTTGAAAGACCCAGGAGGCTTTTTACAATGTTGGCGGCCCTGTCAAGCTCCTTCAGAGAAAACTGGAGATCCTCTATCAATTCGCCACGGTCACTGTCCTTCACATCCTCCCACTGTCCGACCGTTTCAATAGATGTCTGGACAAGACTCGATGAACTCGCAAGGGGGTTGTTGAGTTCGTGCGCCGTGCCTGATACAAGTTGTCCTATGGAAGCGAGGCTCTCCGATCGGATCAGCTGCTGCTGAGTCCTGTCCTTTTCTTCAAGCGCCGCCGCAAGGTCTTCCGTTCTTTTTTTGACCTTCTCTTCGAGTTCAATATTTATCTCCGCAATTCTCTCATAACTCCCGGCATTTTCGAGGGTTATCGCGCCCTGGTTGGCGATAGTTTCCAGAAGCTCTATATCTTCATGCACAAACAGTTCACCGGATTTTTTCTCTCCAAGCGCCACAATTCCCACCAGTCTGCTTCTGGATATCATAGGTATCAGTATGGCGGCGCCGGTCTTATCGAACAGGTTGGATATTTTACTCGCTTCATCATCAGGAATATCGATTCGTCCGGCAATAGATCGTCCCACTGTTTTCCCACAGGCTTCAAAAAAATCCGCTATCGGCCGGCTTTCCTCCATGCAGATTTTTTGTTTTCTGCCTAACGAATCTCTCTTATGGGAATAAAGTTCCAGAGATTCACCATCTTCACTATAGACGGCTACAAAGACCCCTTTCGTTTTCAAGGCCGATGAGATGGAATCAAGCATAAAATCCACGATTTCCTCCAGTCTCAGAAGAGACGCCATGGCGCTGCTTATCCGTTTCAAGGTTTCCCGGTAATCATATTTTCCTCTGAAGAAAATCCTGTCGACAAATCTTTGAATCTTAATTCTTGCGGGATTGAACAGCGCAATCACAATGACAGCGAAAACGAAGGATATAATCAATGGATGAGTGTTTCCATATCCTATGAACAATATGTTGGACAGATATATGGCCAGGGCATAAATGAATGTCAATATTCCGGTCAAGAAGAAATAGGCGCTTCCTTTCCTGATAAGCATTCCCATATCAAGGAGGTCATATTTCAACACACCGAAGGCGAGAATTATCGCCGGGACAAAATTGAAATTGCCCATAGGGTAAATATCATATCCGCCGATGGGAAAAGAGTTCAGAAAGATAAGCAACCCGCTAAGGCCAAAACCTATAAATACATATTTTATCCTGTTTCTCTCGCTGTTCTCCTCCGCCCTCTTCATCCCAAGAAAAAGGGTCGCAATGCAGTACAGTGCGGCGAACCCTCCCACCACTGAAAACACATAATACATCGGCCCCGCCTCGGCTATCTTTCCGAAAGAAAACTGGTGCAGCCCGCTGATAAAATATTTAGTCTGGGTAAAGGGAAGAAGGGAGACGCTGAAAAGATACGCTGTTACTTCAATCCATCTTCTTTTCTTCATCCCGAGAAATGAATGCACAAACTGGATATAAACCGGTATGACGAAAATAAAAAACAGATAGGTCAGCCTGTCAAGCCTGAGAGCAATAGACTGATCAGCCAGGAAAGATACCAGTGCAATATCAAGATCAATCAGAGCACCGAGGAAACATATGCAGGCAAAGAGGATGTTGGTGGAGCTTTTCTTTCCACGAAGAATGGAAAAGAAACCCAAGAAGAAAAAGACGATAAATCCGGTCACAGGAAGGAGAAGGTAGGAATATGATTCCCACAGAAGGCAAAAGGACACAGCCGGGCAACCTCCTTCCTGATTAATAAGGGTTAATGGGTAAAATGATACCTTTCCATCATAAATTCGCCGCCGTCATACACCAGGTAGGAATAATGGCTTATCCAGTCACCCAGAATGACAAATGTTTTCATATTGTTATTTATTACATGCCGTTCCAGCGTGGGGTGATGACAATGGCCCAGGACCACTGCGTCAAACCCTTTTTTAAACTTTTCCATGGCAAACGTACTCATCCTGGGGACAAGTCCATTTGAGGATCGCGACCCACCACTATTACTTCTGCCCCTGCTTCTGCTTATTCTTGAGATTATTCCGGAGACACGCCACAGTACTGATAAAGGTATTTTCTTCTGTATCGCGTAAAACAACTTGCTTCTGAGAAACCCGCGCCATAAAAGATATGCCGTGTTGGAATCATCCACAGTATCGCCATGAGACACAAACAGCTTTTTCCCATCCAGATCAATCACGGTCTCGTCGGGGAATACCTTTATACCATATTGCGCAAAATAGTCGTCAAGAAAGAAATCATGATTGCCTTCAAAAAACGAGATGTTCGTTCCTGACTTTTTTATTTCCAGCAGTTTTTCAACGATATCGTAAAAACCGGGGTAAACGCTGTCTCTGTCGGAAAACCAGAAGTCGAAAAAGTCTCCGACAATAAAAAGTTCATCCGCATCGCCCCTTATGGAATCAAGAAAGCGCATCAAATAGCGATATCCGTCGCAGGCGCTGCCGTTCAAATGAGCATCGGAGATAAACACCGCTTTCATAATTTCCGCCTGACGACCTATTTTTCTATAGCATCCATGGCAAGCAACTCCGAGTTCCTGAACATTGCCTCGATCTCTTCTTCGTTCATCCCGGCGCCTCTTGCGATCATAACCGCCGTTTTCCTGTCCACAAGATCCTCCGGTGAATGAGCATCGGTATTTAAGACCAGCTTTGCGCCATATCTACGCGCAAGCGCGGCCACGTGGCCATTAGTCAGACTGTGTCCCCGTCTTGCTGATATCTCAAGAAATACTGAGTTTCCGGCGGCCAGTTTCGCCTCTTCCCCAGTAATCAGTCCGGGGTGCGCGAGGATGTCAACAGATGCTCTTAACGCGGCAAGATTTGTGCCCGGCATAACCGGTTCTACAATAGTCTCCCCGTGAACCACTACAATTTTTGCACCCAGCAGCCTTGCTTCCCTGGCGAGTGAAGAGATATGGTCCGGATAAACATGTGTAATCTCAACACCCGGAATGGCTTTTATGGGGCAGACGTCTGATATCTTCTCACAGACTTTTGCAATCCTGGGAATAATAAAATCAATGTTTGAGTGATCAACATGGTCGGTTATCGCGATTACCCGGTATCCCTTTACAACCGCCCTCCTTGCCAGCTCTGAGGGGACCAGCTCGCCGTCACTGAAGATAGAATGTGTGTGCAAATCAATCATTGATAACACCTTCGGATACTGTTAGATTTGGCAAAACTGTATATTGATACTTTCAATTTGATATACCCCGGCTTCTTTAGCAGATTTAAAAATCAAGGTCAATCCAAGAAACATTGAAGCAAAATCGATTTGCTGTTATATGTTTCCCGAACAACTGTTCGGCACAAATAGTTATAAGGAACAAAAGCACAGAAACACAAGGAAAAACATCAATCTTGACGGCTTCGCAAAAAGTCCAAGCAGCTTGTCATCTCAAATCCCGATTTATCGGGATGAGAAATCTTAGCAATGTAACACTTCAGAAACACAAGATTTCTTCCTGCGGTCGAAATGACAAATGGTGCGAGTATGCCTTTTTACGAGTACATCAACTTCTAACTGGAAATAGAAATGAGCAGGATCGTTAACAGATATATCCTAAGAGAAATCTACATTCCTTTTTTCATGATTCTCTTCATCCTTACCTTTGTCCTCCTGATGGGGAGAATCCTTCAGCTCATGGATCTCATGATAAACAAGGGAATAGACTTCACGGACATAGCAAAACTTATTCTTTACCTGATGCCCTCTTTTCTCATGATCACCATACCTGTATCACTCCTTATTTCCATACTCATAGGAATGGGAAGGCTCTCCCGTGACAACGAGATACTTGTGTTGAAATCATCAGGGTTGAGTTTGTATCAGCTTATGCCACCTGTTGCGATTGCCTCTCTGTGCGCCTTTTTAATAACTGTAATTACGGGGTTTTTTCTCATTCCTTACGGGAATCTTGCGACCAAGAACCTCCTGTTCGATATAGCGAAGCAGAAGGCAAGTATAGGTATCAAAGAGAGGATATTCAACGATAATTTTGCCGGCCTCGTGCTTTATGCGGAAGAGATTCCTCAACACGGAGATTATATGAAGGGTTTATTCATATGCGACAATCGTATGTTAGAAGAATCGGCTACCATTATAGCGAAGAAGGGATATCTTATCTCAAGCCCGGAATCAATGCAGGTAACCCTGAGGTTGAAGAATGGAAGTATCCACACTACAAATGCTGATCTGACAAACTATAAAAAGATAGATTTCAGTTCCTATGACATAAACCTAGATTTGTCGGAATCAATTGGAGGCAAAAATAAACCAATCACAAAGGACAGCAAGGAAATGTCGCTTTTCGAGTTGATCAGAAAAAGCAGAACCCCCGGCCTGAAGAAAGCCGTTTTGAAGGATTTCATCATTGAGATCCACAAGAAGTTCACCATACCATTTTCATGTATTATTTTTGGTATAATCGGGGTACCACTGGGCATCGCAAAACATAGAAGCGGAAAATCAAGGGGGTTTGTTACAGGCATTATTGTTGTCATGATCTACTATGTCTTCCAACTCGGCGGGGAGGCGCTGGGAGAAACCGGCATCTTTTCCCCGGCAACGGGCGCATGGATGTCAAATCTGATCCTGGGTGTCATCGGTGTATACATGCTGGTAATGACCGCAAAGGAAAACCCTCTTGTGCCTGCCGGCATCCGTCACATCGGGAAACGGATACTTAAATGAATATTCTCGACAGATACATTCTTAAAGAATTTATAAAGATATTCATACTGATCCTTGTCTCTCTTACAGGACTGTATCTGATCGCTGATTTCTTTGAACGCATGAGAATGTTTCTGAGTAATCACGCCTCGCTTGGCCAGATGATCTCCTATTCTTTCCTGAATATACCCATGATACTGTCACAGATGATACCGGTCACCACGCTGCTCGGGACCCTTCTTTCGTTCGGAATTCTGTCGAAAAACTCCGAGATAACCGCCATGAAGGCGAATGGCGTAAGCCTTTATCGCATATCACTTCCCATCATCATACTGTCCTTTGCAATCTGTATAACGGCGTTCCTCCTGAGCGAATTCATAACGCCATACACAAATCAGAAGGTCAAACATATCAAGTTAGTAGAGATCCAGAAGAGGGAGAAACTGGGTAGTTTCAAACAAAACCAGATCTGGTACAGGGGCAAAAACGGAATATACAACTTTTCCATGTTCGACCCCCAGACAAAGACACTCAAAGGGATAAAGATCAATCTTTTTGACCGGGATATGAACCTCTATGAGAGAATAGACGCAAAGGAGGCGAGATGGGAAGACGGCAGATGGATATTCAAAGACTTACTCGTAACAACTTTTCCAAAGGATAAGTTCCCCTCACTCGAAAAGATATCATCAAGGGTTATAGATCTTCCCGAAAGGCCTTCGGACTTTATGGCTGTTCAGAAAAGTACCGGAGAGATGGGTCTTGTGGAATTAAACAGGTTTATAAAAAAGACACGTTCGGAAGGATATGAGACCACAGGGTACCGGACAGATATGCACGGAAAAATTGCGTTTCCGCTGGTAAGTGTCATCCTCGCCATATTAGGTATCTCTTTTTCACTGAGATCAGAGAGAAGTGGGGGAGTAGCTCAGAGTATAGGCACGGGGATTATAATCGGATTCTCATACTGGATTGTCTTTGCCTTCGCCATATCCCTGGGGCGCGCCGGAACCATACCGCCTGTAGCAGCGGCATGGGCCGCAAATTTCATATTTGGCATCGCGGCCCTGCTCATGTTCATGCGAGTAAAGACATAACTCGTAACCCGCCGCAACCCGTAACTCGTAACTTTCTATGTCCCCATTTCCCAGGAATTAAGGTATTTGTGCTGTTCGGGTGTAAGGGTGTCTATCCTGACATTCATCGATTCCAGCTTCAATCGGGCTATTTCTTTGTCGATATTTTCAGGCACACTGTAGACCTGGTTATTCAGCTCATTCGCGTGAGTTACGAGATACTCGGCGGCAAGCGCCTGATTAGCAAAACTCATATCCATGACACTGGAAGGATGTCCCTCGGCAGCGGCAAGATTAATCAACCTTCCTTCACCCAGAATATATACACGTCTTCCATCCTCCAATGTGTATTCATCAATATACTTTCTTATTCTTCCCGTATATTCGGAAATCTCCTTCAGACCTTCGATATCCAGCTCCACATTAAAGTGACCGGAATTGGATACGATAGCTCCATCTTTCATTTTCAGAAAGTGTTCCTTACGGATGACATTTATATCCCCTGTCAATGTACAGAAGAAATCCCCCATTTCGGAAGCTTCGGCAATCGGCATAACCCTGTAGCCATCCATGACCGCTTCCAGCGCACGAAGCGGATCCACCTCTGTCACAACAACATTTGCACCCATTCCGGAGGCCCTCATTGCGAGCCCTCTTGAACACCAGCCATATCCACAAATGACGAAGGCGGAACCCGCTATCAACCTGTTTGTGGCCCTTATGATTCCATCCAGTGTGCTCTGACCGGTTCCGTATCTGTTGTCGAACATGTGTTTCGTGTTGGCGTCATTTACCGCTATCAGGGGAAACCTCAGAACTCCTTCACCAGCCATTGCCTTCAACCTTATAACACCAGTGGTTGTTTCTTCAGTTCCTCCGATAATCCCGTCTATAAGATCCTGGCGGTCTGAATGGATAGTCGATACAAGATCGGCGCCGTCGTCCATGGTTATCGCCGGTTTTATATCAAGTACCGAGTTTATATGTTTATAATATGTGGTGGTGTCTTCCGCGTTGATGGCGTGTACCGAAATATCCCGGTGCTTTACAAGATAGGCGGCAACATAATCCTGTGTGCTCAGGGGGTTTGACGCGCACAGGGAAAGCTCGGCGCCTCCGGCTTCCAGCGTTTCCATGAGACTAGCTGTTTCTGTCGTAACATGGAGACACGCTCCCAGCCTGACACCTTTCAGCGGTTTTTCCTTTTTAAATCTTTTTTTTATACTGTTCAGGACCGGCATGCTCTTGTTTGCCCAGTCAACACTCGATTTTCCCTCTTCAGCCAGACTTATATCTCTGATATCGTAATCCATTTTTTCTCCTGATTGTTCCTTTCAATAGTGCCCCTGTTCCGGATTTTGATCTCTATCGTTTATCTTCAACTTCTTTCTTCAGTCTTTCCGCCACATCTGTCTCTTCCCACGCATAATCCCCCATAAACAGGGCCTTCGGTATCTTACGGTAGATATCTCCATTGAGCAGGCCGAAACGCCCTATCATTCCCCTGGGTGTAAAATCAAAAACTTTTTCCACTATGCTTGATAATTTTTCATCCAGCATAACTCCTGTGCCAAACGTGTTAACATAAATAGACATGGGCCTGGCAACGCCTATGGCATAGGCCAACTGCACCGAACATTTGGTTGCAAGACCGGAAGCCACGATATTCTTGGCCGCATAGCGCGCCCCGAATACAGCGGAGCAGTCAACCTTCTCAGGTGATTTGTTAACGACTGCTCCTCCGCCGAGTTGTGCTCCGGGATAACCTCCATAGAGCTGACAAACAAGTTTACGGCCTGTAACTCCTGAGTCAGCCGCACTGCATGAGTGAACCGCCTGCCATTCGCCGGTGGGATTAAACAGGAATTCGGTCTTTTCATTCACCCACTGGTCCATGCAGTCAAATGCTATCTTTTTCGCGGTTTCCTCAATCTCTTCGTCTTCTGCCACGTGACGGTAATCAATGGCGTTGGACATTAACACCTTCACAACACCCGTCGGTTTCCCCTGCTTATTGTAATTTACGGTTACCTGTCCTTTGCCATCGGGTGCGAATATGGGGTTCCCGCAATCCTCGAACGCCCTCATCATCCTGTTGACCAGGACATAGGTGAGAGGAAGCAGTTCCGGGGTCTCATCGCAGGCAAATCCATACATGATCCCCTGATCTCCCGCGCCTATCTCTTTATATTTTCCAAGCTCAGCCCGCGTTCCCATGTTTATATTGGGTGATTGAGGTATAATCGCATTAAATACACCCAGCGAGTGTCCGTTGAGGCCTACAGCCGCGTCGTTATAGCCCAGGGATAACACCGTCTGGCGTAAATTCTTTTCAATATCCACATATATTCTTGTGGCAACTTCACCACCTACTATACAAAAACCCTTCCCCAGAAATACCTCCAAACCGCAATGGGGCATGGTATTTATATCCATCCCTGCTTTTTTTTCTTCATCCAGTATCCTGGCTATGATATTTGCCGCGATGGTATCAGCCACGATATCAGGATGTCCTGCCTTGACCCCTTCAGACGTTATTTGCATCTTTTTTTTCCTTTTCTATTCTTTGTTGGATCTCCGGAGGTGAAAGAACACCACCCGATATAATCAGTGTAAAGGCCTCTTCAACCGTCATATTAAGATGGACTACATCCATCTCGGGTATCATTATGTAGAACCCTGATGTAGGGTTCGGCGTAGTGGGAATAAAGAGATTTATACATTTTTGTGATGTCTTTGATTGCACCTCTCCTCGACTCTTACCAGTAACAAAAGCTATCGAATACAAACCCTTACGGGGATATTCTATCAAAACTGCTTTTTTGAAGCTTTCCCCCTTATCACTAAGCACGGCCGCAACAAGCTGCTTTAACGCGTTATATATACTCCTAACCAGGGGTATTTTACCCACAAGTTTCTCGCCCAGATCAACGACCTTTTTACCAAGATAACTCTTTGTCACAAGGCCCGCTATAAAGATGAGTATCAGCGTAATTATTACACCGAGACCCGGTATATGGAAGGGGAGTATATGGTCGGGATGAAATCTGGCGGGGATAATTCTTACCAGTTTATTCATCATCCCTATGATAAGGTAAAAGATATAAAATGTTACTCCTACGGGAATAATCGCAGCTATCCCTGTCAAAAAAATGCCTTTGATGTTTTTCCGGATTTTTTTCATCATCTTTTTATAATTCCACCCTCAAGAGCGTGAGAACGTATCAGAAAACTCTTTTCACTTCAATAACGAAACAGGACAGGGGATACCGTCCCGCTATAACATCCCGGATTATAAGAATTACTGCAAAGTCATTATTTCCTTTTTATCCTGTTTTTATCATCAACCAATATACACTTCGGTCTCCACTTCTTGACCGAATCCTCATCAACCGATACATAGCTTGCTATAATTATGATATCTCCCTTCGAGGCCTTTCTCGCTGCAGCCCCGTTCAGGCATATAACACCGGACCCCCTGGCACCACTGATTGTATAGGTGGAAAATCTCTCCCCGTTGGATACGTTGTATATATCAACTTTTTCATAGGGAAGCATATCCGCGGTATCCATAAGATCTTCGTCAATAGTTATGCTGCCCTCGTAACTGAGATCGGCATCGGTAACAACAGCCCTGTGAAGTTTTGATTTCAGCATTGTTCTTCTTCGCATTTTTTCACCTGCCTATATATGATTCTGTTGATTAATGGTCTTTTCGCCCAATCTTTGCGTTATGCTCAAAAAATCATCCTCGGAATATCAACTATATATACCACAAGGGCATTTCCTGCGGGGCACCTGCGGTTATTTTTTTCGTATGCCTTGACCTTGAACAAAAATCCTCATAACTCAACTAAATCATTTATTTTCTCCAAACACATAATTATCTATAAGCCTGGGTGCACCCACCCAGACAGCCAGTGCCAGCACGGATTTTCTTTCAAGACGCTCAACATCCTTCATGGTTTCGACATCACATATCTTGACATAATCTATTCTGGTACCGGGGTGTTTTCCAATAAAGTCTTTCACTTTTTTTATTATTACGCCCGCATCACACTGACCCTGATCATAGAGACTCCCGGCAAGTCTGAGCGAACGGCTCAGGCTCAGTGCAGATTCTCGCTCATCTTCTTTCAGATACGCATTCCTGGAACTCATGGCAAGACCGTCCGACTCCCTGACAGTCGGCATTCCCACAACTTCAATATCCATATTAAGATCTGTTACCATTCTTTTTATCACCACAAGCTGCTGAAAATCCTTCCTCCCAAAGATGGTGACATGGGGCTTGACTATGTTGAACAGCTTCGCGCAAACAGTCGCCACTCCTCTGAAGTGGACCGGCCTTGTTAAACCACAGAGATTATCAGTTACATTTTCTACATTTACATAGGTTTGGTAATTTTCAGGATACATCTGTGAATTCGGTGGATAGAAGATAACATCCACTCCGACATCTCTGGAAAGTCTCTCATCTCTCTCAAAATCTCTGGGGTACTTGTCCAGATCTTCACCCGGGCCAAACTGCGTGGGATTTACATATATGCTGGTCACGAGACAGTCTGATCGTTTTTTCCCCTCTTTCATCAATTCCAGATGCCCGTTATGAAAATAACCCATGGTAGGAACAAACGCGATCCTTTTACCCCGCAGCCTGAGGGATTCCGAGAAATTCTGCATATCGCGCACTGTTTTGATGATTTCCATACAGCAACCACTCCACAAAAAAAGCCTCTCCGCTTTGAAACGGGAGGCTTGAAAATCACGCGCTATACTGTTCTTGACCTTCTTCCGTCCCAGTCCATAAATGGATCCAAGCAGATTGTGTGCTTCCTATCAGAAGAGTCCTGCCGAAGTCAAGAACTTTATGCTTATAATACTTGCAATTCTGTCTCCAATAGTTTAGGTTCAGCAACCTTATAGACAGTCAGGATATCACGATTATGTGTGTCTCAGATAAATGCTAAATCTACAGGTATTGACAAGCCAGAATCAGGAATTAGTATATTAATTCGAAATCACTTTTTTAAAGAGTCTCAATCCACAACAGAAAGGAAACACAATGTCAAGTCTATATATATGCAAGAAGACACAGGACTTAATCACAACACCCTGCAATGACAAAACATGCGAATGGTGGTTAAAAAATGAGATCTTCTGTAACTGTACATGGGTTGCCTGTAACTATGGACCTTTTACGCTTGAGGAAGTCGGCGAAATGATGGGTGTTACCAGGGAAAGAATAAGGCAGATAGAAGCAAAAGCCCTTAAGAAACTGCAACACAAGAAAAGGAAAGATCAGCTGGCCGACTTTGCAACAATGCAAGAACTCGAATAGGATTCTTCGAAGATTATTTTTTGAGTATAACACAGAGATCAGGTAGAAAAAATGTTAATCAATGAACTCATGAATCCGGCTTGCGATTCACCATTTCCATTAATTCCTTGCCTGTCTTGAAGAATACGGCATTTCTCGCAGGCACATAGACCTCCGCCCCTGTCTTGGGATTTCTTCCCACACGGGATTTCCTTTCTGTAACGCCGAAAACCCCGAAATTCCTTATTTCTATCTTTTCACCACCCGAAAGCGCCCTCTTCATACCTTCAAACACGATATTCACCGCAAAGTTGATATCCCTTTTCGGAAAATCAGGTAGCATAGTCTGTATCTTCTTGATCAGATCTTTTTTTGTCATATCATATCCCACGTGGCGATCTATACAGATAGCTGATACCGGCATCGCCTCCCCTGAATTCTTCCGAAACGGCAGAGAGTGTTTCACTTGCGATATATCGAAGCAGACTCTTTCGTTTTTTCTCAGGATAGATAACTTCGGCTTTACCCTCTATTCCCGCGAGGTCGGACGCAACATCAATTGCGTATTCCATATTGCCAAGATCATCAACAAGCCCTATTTTAAGCGCCTGTCTCCCGGTAAATATCCTTGCGTCGGCAATACCCTCAATCTTCTCCCTGGGAATATTTCTATTTGATAATACCACCTCAATGAACTGGTTGTGAATATCATCGATTACATCCTGAATAAGGCTTTTCTCATCAGGTGTCATATCACGTACCGGAGATCCGGTATCCTTATATCTACCCGCCTTAACAACAGTTGATTTCACTCCTATCTTCTTCAGCAGATCTTCTATTTGAGAAAATTGGATTATAACGCCTATACTTCCGGTTATCGTGCCGGGGTTGGCGATGATTCTGTCAGCGGCGCACGCTATATAATACCCTCCCGATGCTGCAACAGATCCCATTGAAACAATCACTTTTTTGGATTTCTTCAAGTGCAGGATTTTATCATATATCTCCTGAGAGGGAACCACTGCTCCACCCGGGGAATTTACACGCAGAACGACCGCTTTAACGTTGTCGTCTTCTTCATATTTATCCAGCTGATTGATCGTGTCCTTCGAATTGCGAAGAACACCTTCTATCGTTATGACCCCGATCTTGTCTTTAAAAGAGAAGCCCGCACTCCTTTTTTCGAATGGAATAAGTATGCGAAGAATCAGGAAACAAAATACGCCGATAATCGCGAGAAGCAGGAAACCAAAGATCACGGGATGTTTTTTCATTAACATTCTCTCAGACAGGATAATATCTTACGGACATATCAAAGCCTTGTGTGCTCGCAAGAAGTCAAGATCAGGGGGCAAAACAACTTTGAAATATCGTGGTGGAAGTACGCTGTCCCTATGGGACAGCGTACTTCCACACAATGACCATTACATTTCGTATTGTATACCCCAAGGGGGTAGATATACCCCGATCCGCTGGATTTACAAAGTTATCAAAGCTTTATGCCCGACAGTATATCACCCAGATTGGAAACAACTTTCTCGCTATTATTTATATACAGTTTTTTAGATGGTTCATTTGAAGCCTTTTCGGCGTCTTTAATACTAAGGCCTATCTTCTGGTTGATGATATCAACGTTTTTTACAGCAGCGGACACAATATCTCCGACAGAATATATGTCCCCGGCAGACTTGATTCTCTCACGGCTTATCTCGGAGATATGAACCAGTCCCTCTATACCATCTTCTATTTCAACAAAGACACCGAAATCCGTAACGTTTGTTATCTTCCCTGTGACTATAGACCCCGGAATATATCTGGAAGCAAGCTCTTCCCACGGATTCCCCGCAAGCTGTTTGATTCCGAGAGAAAATTTCTCTGTTTCCACATCAATTCCCAAGACTATCGCTTCAATTTTCTGACCTTTTTTATAGAATTCCGATGGATGTTTTACCCGCTTTTTCCAGGAAATATCCGATACATGTATTAACCCGTCAATATCATCCTCAATTCCAACGAAGATACCGAAATCAGTAATATTCCTTATTTCGCCCTCTATAACAGTTCCCTCAGGATATTTTTCTTTCAGTTCCATCCACGGATTAGGCATTGTCTGCTTGAGACCAAGTGATATTCTCCTGTTATCAGGATTCACATCCAGTACCATTACCTTTATGACATCACCCATAGACAGTACCCTGGATGGATGCCTTATCTTCTTGGTCCAAAACATCTCAGATACATGCACAAGTCCTTCGACCCCCGGTTCAATTTCAATAAATACCCCATAATCCATGATACTTACAACTTTCCCCTCTATTATGGATTCAACAGGATATTTTTCGGTAATGGCATCCCACGGATTTTCCGTAAGCTGTTTAAGACCTAACGACACCCTCTCTTTTTCCCTGTCAAAACTAAGCACCTTAACCGTTATTTCGTCGTCCCTTGAAAAACTCTCCGACGGATGCCTTATCCTTCCCCACGACATATCGGTAATGTGCAATAACCCGTCTATGCCTCCCAGATCTATAAACAGGCCATAATCAGTTACATTCTTTACAATACCCTCTATTATTTTACCTTCTTCCAGGGTCTCAAGGGTTTTTTTCTTTTTCCTTTCTCTTTCTATTTCAAGTATAGCTTTTCTGGACAGAACAACATTATTTCTTTTTCTATCGTATTTCAGAATTTGGAAATCCATGGTTTGCCCGACATATCTGTCAAGATCTTTTACGGGATGTATACTGACCTGAGAGCCAGGAAGAAAAGCGGGAAATCCAATATCAACCGAGAGACCACCTTTCACTCTCTCCACAATTGTGCCCGGTATTATACCTTTTTCCTCATATATTTTTATGACATCATCCCACATCTTCATTCTGGCGGCCTTTTCTTTGGAAAGGATCAATTCGGCATCCTTTCTCCGATCCACGAGAACTTCGATCTCATCTCCCACAGAAATTGTTACATTGCCGTCACTGTCTGTAACTTCATTGATATAAAGACGTCCTTCTGTTTTGTAACCGACATCGACCATCGCCGCATCATCATTTATTTGAACGACTTTCCCCATGACAACCTTACCGATAGCCACGTTTTGCAGACTCTGCTCGTAGAGCTCCACAAAACTCATATCATCTTCTTCTTTCTGAAGCGTCACCTCCTCCATACTTTCTACTTCCTTCTTTTCTGGTTCAGTTGTTAAGTTATCCCCGTTAACCATTGATAAAATACCCCCCTGACGTTATTATGGAATTATATTTAACCCTACTTATTTAACATACTGTAAATAAAATATCAAGCTTGGTTATACCTTGTCAGCACCAGAGAACGAAAGGAAAAGGCGGAAGCTGTTGTATTAAAAATTGTCCACAATCTTGATGACTTTGCAAATCCCGATTTATCGGAACCACTTTACGGATGCATCAATCTTACTCATCCTGCGTTGTCCCCGGCTTATCGAGCCTGTATCTGAGAGAATCCAGGCTCACGTTAAGGAACTTCGCGGCCTTTGTCTTTGAGCCACCTGTCTTCCGAAGTGCTTTATTCATCAGGTTTCTTTCAAATTTTGCTACTTCCTCATTGAGATCTATGCCCTCTTCAGGTATCTCAAGATCACCACCGGAGAGTAGTGCCGAACCACCTGTCACAGATATCTCAAGATTTTCCGGCAGTATAATATTAGTAGTCTCAAGCGCGACACTTCTCTCAATAATATTTTCAAGCTCTCTCACATTTCCCGGAAAGGGATATTCCACGAGCAACGCCATAGCGTATGGGGATATCTTCTTGATCTCCTTGTTATATTCCTTGGAATATTTTTCTATGAAATGATTAACAAGAAGGGGTATATCCTCTTTACGCTCTCGCAGGGGAGGTACCCTCATCGGTATAACATTAAGGCGGTAAAACAGATCTTCACGAAAATCTCCGGTCTTCACACGCATCTCCAGATCCTGGTTTGTAGCAGAAATGATTCTTACATCCACACTGATATCCCTTGCCCCCCCTATCCTCCTGAAAGTTTTTTCCTGTACCACTCTCAGGAGTTTAACCTGCAGAAAAGGAGAAAGTTCACCTATTTCGTCGAGAAATATGGTCCCCTTGTGTGCCATTTCAAAAAGGCCCGGTTTGTCCGAGTAGGCGCCAGTGAATGACCCCTTCATATAACCAAACAGTTCGCTCTCCAGGAGATTTTCCGGTATGCCGCCACAATTTATGACAACAAAAGAATTATTGTTCCTGGAACTGTTTTCATGTATGGCCATTGCGATCAGTTCCTTACCTGTACCACTCTCACCCAGAATGAGAACATTAGCAGTGGTATCCGCCATCTTCTTGACCAGGGAATATACCTTCAACATACCCTTGCTTTTTCCCGTCATCTTTCCAAAGGAAACCGAATCTTCAACATCCTTTATGAATTGTGCGTCTTTCTCACTGATCCCTCTCTTGCGAAGGGCATCTCTTACAAGATTCTTCAGATCGTCCGGCTCAAAGTTCTTTTCAAGATAATCATACGCCCCTTCCTTCATAGCAGCGAGAGCCGTCTCTCCAGAAGCATAACCCGTTATTAGAATAGTCATGGTTTCCGGAGATATATCCTTCAAGGATTTCAGCAAATCTATCCCATCCATACCGGACATCTTCAGGTCGGTAATAACAAGATCAAATTTGCGTCTCCTGCAAAGGGTCAGGGCTTCTTTCCCGCCGGGGGCTGTATTTACATCATAACCCTCTCTGGAAAGCATAATCTCGATGTAATCCCTCATCCCCTGATCATCGTCGACAATAAGAATCCTGGCCATTAAAACCTCCCTGTTAAAATTCTATCCTTCTTTCTGTTCATCAACCGGCAGAAGAATCGTACACCTTGTCCCCTTATACGGTTCACTCTCAATCCTGAATACACCCCCGTGACTTTCAACTATTCTGTTTACAACGGCAAGTCCCAGTCCCGTGCCTTTCTCTTTCATTGTGTAGAAAGGTTCCAGTACGCTGTTTATATGCTTCTTTTCTATTCCGCAACCGGTATCGTTAACCGATATTTCGAGAAATTCACAATTGTTTTCACCAACATCCAGTTTTGTTTCAATCCCCAGCACCCCCCCATCCGGCATCGCCTGAAGTGCATTCAATACAATATTCCACAGTGCCTGCTTTATCTCTGTGCTGTTCCCGTACACTTCACCCTGCCCGCACAGGTTTTCCCCAATCTCAACCTTTTCGTTCCATCCGGGGGAAAAATGTATGGATTCAAGTATCTCATCTATAATATTCTCAATATCTATCTTACAACGATTGTGTGTATCAGGTCTGGCAAACAGCAGAAAATCCCTTACGAGATTCTCCAACTGATCCTTCCCCATAAGAACGATCTCCATAAGTTTTCTGTCTGAACCTTCCAGCTCGAGGCTTTCCATTAACAATTTTACAGAACCACTGATTGACGCGAGTGGACTTCTCAATTCATGCGCCAGGACTGCCGACATTTCACCCATAAGCGCTAATCGCTTGTTTTTTTCAATTTCTTTCTCCATCTTCTTGATAGATGTCAGATCCTGGAATATGAGAATATCACCTATACTATTCCCCCCCGGGTCGATAAGGGGATATATTGAAAATCCGAGTATAGTATCATTTACCCCCGGTGATAAGGCTATCTCAAAACGTCTTGACGATGGGTTCGGATTTCTCTCCATTTCTTTTATTCTGCCCCTAATCTCTGGAAAATCAGGAAAGATATCGTCAACAACCCTGTCCATGGCATCATAAGACGACATACCTGTGATTTTCTCGGCCGCCCTGTTAAAAGACTTTACCCTGCTATCGGGGCCCACTGTCATGATACCGGAACCCACAGACTCAATGATACTCTTATGGAGTATATCCAACTGGTCAAAAGCGCTTTCCTTCTCCGAAAGGAGCATCTTTGTCTTTTTTTCCGTCTCCACCACGAAACTTGCCAGCAGTGCCACCACATAAAATGACACGATATTGATGCATATCTGCAGAAAGACATGACCGGCATTAACATCGTATTGATATATCTTGTCATAAATCGGGTGAATAGTACCGTAGAACTCAAGATCCAGAAGAAGCCCGTACATAATGCTGACCACGGAAGCGACAAGCAATCCTCCCCTCTTCCCCAGAAACAGTACTGAATATATTACAATCAGAGGGTATAATATAGAATAAACACTCTCTATTCCTCCAGTGACATACACAAGGATAGTAACCAGTACAACATCGAAAAGGCACTGGATATATACATTTATGGAGATGTTCTTTATTGACTTTAATAAGAAAACATATAAAATGGAGAGGAGATATGTTATTATCACTAGGATATATATCGCATGAATGGACGCAATGGGCAGTGAATCCGGCAGGTTGAACTGGATAATAGCCACGATGCCAAGCAGGAATGACGCTATCGCAAGCCTGAAAAACATCAGCCATTGCACTTTTGAGCTTGCACTCTTTTGTTCCTGGTGGTTGTCTTTCAAGAAATCTCCTTCGATATCGTTAATATTGGCAGAATATTGTAACTATTCAGACGTCTCTCCCCATTTAGACGGGACAAACATAATACATGAATTTGCAAAAAAAAGGGTAAAAAATCGCTTCTTTGCTCATTTCTGAATTGGACACCCTGTAATACCGTTACTTCAGTTCTGGATTGGCATCAATTGATAAAACATCTTACTTTTATCATATGCCTTCGCATAATGAAATAACAGCATTTCTGTTTGTTTAAATACGTTAGCCATTCATGGAGTTGCAAATGCCAGAAAATTTATTTACAGAAAGCGACTTGAAGACTATCGGAAAGGAAGGTTTAACTATGGAGAAGGTGTTTTCTCAGCTCAAGATTCTCCACAGTGAAACGATTCCGCTTAAACTTGACAGGTCCTGTTCAGTTGGTGACGGGATAGTGGCTATCCCCGACTCAGACAGAGAAACCCTGATATCCATACATAACCGAGCCGCCGCAAAGGGAAGAATGACCAAGTTGGTGCCGGCTTCAGGAGCCGCCAGTCGTATGTTTAGCGACTGGTTCACTTATTATGAAACGAAAGGTTTTAATGATACTGAAGATGCCGGGATTCTTGGAAACAAGATTATCAGGTTTGCCTTCTATGATGACCTGTCAAAGGTTATCTCACGCGACGGTCGGGACATCGGCAGGATGCTGCTGGGGAATATCTCCGGGATACTGGGATATATTCTTACATCAAAGGGATTAAACTACGCGCATCTGCCCAAGGCTCTCCTCAAATTTCACGCATATCCAGACCACAATCGCACATCTCTCGAAGAACACCTGGTTGAGGCCACCATGTATGTGCAGGATAAAAACCGCATCTGTAAGATATATATCACCACCTCCGGGGAGCACAAATCGGATGTAGAAAATTATATCTCCAACATAAAAGAATATTATGAGAGTGAATATAACGTGAAGTTCGTAATTTCTCTTTCCATACAATTTCCCTCCACAAATACCATAGCGGTTGACATGGAGGGTAAACCCTTTCGAGATGAAACAGGCAGACTTATGTTCAGACCGGGAGGACACGGAGCGCTTCTGAAAAATCTGAACACCATTGAGGAAGATATCATTTTCGTGAAAAATATCGACAATATTGTCCCCGACAGATTAAAACCGGAAACTGTACTGCACAAGAAAATCCTTGGCGGATATCTTGTAAAACTGCAGGAAGAAATATTCCATCATCTGCGTTTTCTGAACGAGAATGAACCGGACGAAAAACAACTTTCTAAGGTAGCCGGTTTCTGCCGAGAGAGACTCTGCGCGATTTTGCCTTCAGATTTTGAGAGATTCCCGGATACACGAAAAAAAGACTTTATTTTCAATATATTGAACCGGCCACTGCGTGTGTGCGGTATGGTAAAAAACGAGGGAGAGCCCGGAGGAGGTCCCTTCTGGGTAGAGGGAAAGAACGGCGGCCAGACACTGCAAATTGTTGAGGAGGCACAGATCAACTCAAAATCGGAAGAGCAAAAGGCCATCTGGAAGTCATCCACCTATTTCAATCCTGTTGATCTGGTATGCAGTATTAAAGATTACCGGGGGGAAAAGTTCGATCTGGAAGAATATGTTGATAACGAAACTTACATTGTTTCAGATAAATCCTACGAGGGAAAACCCATGAAGGCCCTGGAACTTCCGGGGTTGTGGAATGGCTCAATGGCGGGATGGACCACCATCTTCGTTGAAGTGCCTTCCATAACCTTCAACCCGGTAAAGACTATTGAAGATTTGCTGAGAGCTGAGCATCAGGGAGCTATCGTATAATCAGGCCGGGGGTCTTTGACAGGATACCCGACCATATTCTAAACAAAGGTTGGCACTCCTGTCATTCACTTTTTTCGGAGGAGGGTTTGGGATCCGGCGCAACCGATGTTTTGGCTGGGGTGGAAGATGAATCATCCTTGGGAGTTTCACCGGCAGATGGTTTCTTTCCGCCGTAATCCGTTACATACCAGCCCGAACCCTTGAGATGAAAGGAAGAAAGGGATATCAATTTATCAACCGGCCCTTCGCAGAATTTACAGGTTTTGATCTCATTATCTGCGATACCCTGAAATACTTCGAATTTCTTGTTACATTTTCTGCATTTATACTCGTAAATAGGCATAAACACCCCCCACTATTAACTACTTCGTATCCAAATATAGTTCCTTCATTCGAGAACTAATTATATATATCTCCTATCTGATAACGGCTGTTGAAACAATCAAGCACAAGATTAATGTCCGTATCAGCTACCGACTGGAGCATGTCTCCGGTAATCGAATGCACCTTCTCTTCTTCCGCGATCTTTTCTTCCAGCGGCGCGTCAAAATCGATTTCCCTGCTGTTAAACCGGATAACATGAACAAGTTCATGCGCGGCTATGTACAGCATAAGAGGCGCCAGTTTAACAAACGGGCTGCTTCTTTTCACCGCGGCAAGAATTCGATCATCCTGGAGACAGATCTTGAAAAAATAAAAATTGTCAGGATGGTCGGCGTTGCCATCTTTTTGATAAAGATACCTGCAGAGATGCGCAAAAGCCTTACTGTCTACTTCATGCTCCCTGAGCTGGACCAGGGTTTCCACCTCATACCTGTAAGCTCTCAACCAGCCCCTGCCAAGACGAAAATACCCTTCAGCCAGATCTTCGGCGCGGTAAAACATTTTCTTTACAAGGGCTATTTCTGATGGTTTGAAATACATTCTTTCTTCAATCCACTTCGACAAATTCAGGGCTAATATATACCCAAATCGGTAGATGTCAATACAAGCCTTGCGGGTATTTCCATCTACCATCAAAAAACCTTATTTATTTTCCATATGGACTCGCAGAATTCCGCAGTTCCGTTTTCAGGGATTGAAATGCTCTTTCTTACACTTTTGCCGAGGGAACTCTCTTTTCCCCTGTAGGTATAAAGTCCGCCCGCCACAGTTTTCATGTTTCTCAAACTGAGCGGTAGATCGGACGCGTACACGATAATCCTCTCCTCCCCGAAAGGAGAATGAACCTCGAGGTTAAACCTGTCTCCCTCATCCGGAACAGTATAAGTTTTACCTCTCTTAAAGAACGAGATCTGCCTGTAATTATTGGGTAACAGTTGAAGAATCTTGCCCTTTACTCCCACTTTCACTATCTTCCCGTAAAAATCTCTGTTTCCCTTAAAAAACATCTTTACGCGTTCGCCCTCGCTATATCTTTTTTTATCCGTCCATATTTCCACAGTAAGAGGCGCCGAGGGTTTCATCAATACGGATCGCAGTCTGTCGTTTCCGTATGTCAGTCCTTCAAGCCGGTATTTTACCTCTCCCTGCATACGCGTGTGATAGCGACCTTTATCATCAGCATCATAATTCTTCACGCTCAGGATGGTAACAAACCGGTCTGCTTTGTTTTTAATGATTTTGTATTCGAGATTGATGCCGGAAATTTTTGTTCTGGAATCAAGATACCTCTTCGCCCCCTCAAGAATGCGCTCCTTTGCCTTTGAAAGCATCTTTCCGCGAATTTGTCCCGCTTTCCCCCCTTTCCCCGGATACGCGTAAGCATCTACCGACAGGATAACCGATCGTATCTCAAGATCGGGAACCATTTCTTCATCGGCCGCACATACAATGCCGGCAGATATACAGAACAGAAACGGCAAGAAAACGGAAATAAATATCCTCTTTTTCATATCGATCCTCCTAAATAGGGACATCCATGATAAGTTTTGTCAAGGGGAAAACGGAGATTTCCCTTGACCTTCCGGATTGAAAGATTCCCGGCGGTTATTCTCGTTAATCTGCCTCAACTCGACCTTTTTCTTCATTTTTTGT
>JAGGXJ010000123.1 GCA_021163105.1 Syntrophobacterales bacterium | reverse complement strand
TAATCCCTGCTGAAGCGGACATTATAGATGTAGCTTTCCGCCTCGCTTTTTGTGTGCTGGGAATTTATATAGAAGGAAATGCCTTCAATATCACGCGGCTGGCCGCCGTCAATGTCGGGAAAGAGTTTTTTGTAATCTTCTTCCAGGTTTCTCTTCTCAGGATACCACTCGTTCAACTTATCGTCCTTGTTCCTTAGTACGATATATCTTACCTTGTTCGCAAGCGGCTGCTGACTTGTAACTACCGTATCCTTAGGACACTCCGTTCCCCATATATAACCTATTGTAGGGGTATTCAGTTTCGCGGGCCACCCGGTGGGTTTGAAGGCAACGTATATCTGAATAGCCTGATCGTCGGTATCGGCCTTCCTGACATCCGCGCCGACCGGCAATTTTGTAACCTTCCATTTCCAACTGAGGAATGAATAATCCATCATCTCGACTTTTATCTCTTTTTTTATCCCGAAAGAGGATTCGCTGTTGCTTTTCATGTGCAGAACATATCTGTCGTCTACCCTTTCAAGATTAATGTCCGCAGTTCTATCCTTCCCTATCAGTTCCCAGCCTGACGGAGCGCCATTTTCTATTTTTCCCGAATCAAATCCGGCAACGAGTAGACTGCTGTCCCCGCCGGCCATAATCATTCCCGGGTGAATAAAGGTAAAAATCGTTATAAATGAAATAAGCAAAAAAGATTTAATACTGCTCATGATTTATTCATCTCTTTCCTGTTCATAAAGACCCATTATATCGGTCCGCGTAAAGATGGATTCGACCCTCTTTACATATTGCTCTATGTTTTCCCTCCCATTTTCCTCTTCGCGATCGATTAGTGTTATTACACAGTCAACGATGAGTCCTGCTTCTCGTGCCTTTTCAATGGCAATTATGGTGGATTTCCCCGTGGTAATAACATCGTCGAGGACAGCTACTTTTTCCCCTTTTATTATATTTCCTTCTATCGCGCTCCTTGTGCCATGTTCTTTGGTGTCCTTCCTGACGATGAAGGCCTTGATGGGATGACTTCTCTGGTATGATATTACGGAAACCGCGTTGGCCATCGGATCCGCCCCCAAGGTAAGTCCTCCAACCGCTGAAATCCCGGAATCTTCAAGCATGTCAAACATAATATTTCCTATCAGGTTCATCCCCTCCGGATCAAGGGTCGTGGGTTTGCAGTTAAAATAAAAGTTGCTCTGCTTCCCGGAAACTAATGTAAATGGTGGATCATCCCTGTAACGAAAGGTACGTTCCACTATCATATGCGCCAGCCTTGCCTTCATTTCGCTATGGTTCATTTCAAATCATCTCCTGTTTGCTCGCTGTTTTCCTTCACTTTTATTTCAAGATCCATCATTTTTCTTATAATATAATCCGGATCCAGTCGCCAGGTCTCACGATACTCGGCTATGGCCATATCAGACCACCCCTTTTTATCATAGTACAGGCCCAGCGTAAAATGTGTCTCCGGATTGTCGGGATCTATTTCCAGGGCCTTTTCCGTCTGTTTTATAGCCTGCCCAAGATTGCCCGTGCCATAATATGCCCTGCCGAGGTAAAACCGTGTGTCACGGTTGAAGAGATTTATCTTGAGCGCGATCAGCAGGATTTTCCGCGCCTTGCTGAACTCTCTGAGCTTTGTATAAGCTGTTCCCAGGCCTACCACAACGCGTTCATCATACGGCCTTATCTTTCTTGCCTTCACATAACAAGAAACGGCCTTCTTGAAATCCCCCTTTTGGGCATAATTCACGGCAAGATTGGAGAGCGCATCGAAGTAACCCGGGCGTATTTCTATGGCCTTTTCATATTCCCTGATGGCACTGTCTGTGTCTCCTCTTATATCGCATATCCTGCCAAGGAAGAAATGATCTCTGCTATCGATGGAACATTTATCTACGGCCTTCTTATAGCACTGTACCGCCTCTTCGTAGTTTTCTTTTCTGAAAAAGATCTCGCCGAGGCCCGCGTACGCCGAATAATATCCGGGATTAATATTGATCGCCTTCCTATAAAAGATAATGGCCTCATTTCCTGATTCTTTCAGCCTGTATGTCTCTGCCAGCTTGTAATAATATTTGGCAATCTTTGGATTAATTCTGATAGCCGTTTTATATTTATCTATCGCTCTGTCATATTTTTTGCTGGTGAAATATTTATTGCCTTGGAGATAATAAGTTTTTGAAGATACACAATAAGCCTGCACCGTGAAAAACAACAAGACAAATAAAAACAGCGGAACAGCTTTGATGGCCTTATGGAAAGCCCGGCTTCTACGTTCCGCTGAGCGGGATTTAAAAGTTATCATCCTTTTTTGATCAACTCCCTGTCAAGAGGCGCCCCTTCCCAGGCAGCCTTTATTATCATCAGAAAATCTTCGTAATCGCATTCTTCCGGATTGTAAAATATTGATCCGTCATCAAGCGCCGCCCTGGCGATATCTTCCAACTTTTCTCTCGGCACCATTCGCCTTCCATCTCTGTCTCTGACCTCCTCGAAGAAGCGGGCATGTCCCCCGTCTGTAGCGTCATGTATGTCCCGATTCATCTTGCGGATATAGGCAACTGTTCCCTCCGCTCTCAGGTGTTTCGGCGTACCGGCGTACACTTCAACTCCCGCCAGCGGCAACAGAAGTTCCCCTGTAAAATGAGCGTTCTTGTGCATATTGTATTCCAGACCATATGGGAGCAATATGGACATGCAAACCCCATGGGGAACACCGCATACCGAACCTGTCGCGTGTCCGAGAGTATGAACCACGCCAACCATGGAATTAGAAAACGCGGCTCCGGCAAGTGTGGCCCCATTCGCCAGAGCAAGACGTCCTTCTCTGTCGGAGGGGTTTTTTATCACTTTCAACAAATTATCACTGATAAGACTGATAGCGGCTATCGCATTGGCATCGCTCATGGGATTTTTGGCCAGGCCGGTATAGGCCTCAACGGCATGTGCCATGGCATCCATGGCGGTCGCCGCCGTGATAACCGGTGGAAGTGTCAGTGTCATACGCGAATCCAGTATGGCAACATTCGGCAAGAGGAAATAGCTCACAAATGCCATCTTCAAATGTCTCTCATGATCCTTTACCACGGCAACCAGCGTAACCTCTGAGCCGGTCCCCGAAGTGGTTGGTATCACAACAAGCGGCTTTAAAGCCTTCTTTAATGCGCCGGCGCCGCTGAATTTCATCAGGTCGTCCGCATTTTCGGAGACAACTATATTCACCCCTTTGGCTGTGTCCATAACCGAACCGCCGCCCACCGCGATAATGGAATCGCAGTCATTATCCCGGTACATGCCTGCCAGTTGGTTGACAATCTTCAGAGACGAATCCTGCGGCACATCATCCGTTATGGCTCCGATGGTAACACCGTCCTTTATGGCTTCTGTCACTATATTAGCCAGCCCGGCAGCGGAAACACCCTTATCCGTAATAATTAACGGCCTGCCAGCATGCAACTGCTCGAGCGCTTCCGGAATTTTTTCAAGCGCATCATGACCGGCGATTATCTTGACCCTGCAGCAAAATTCGTAATATTCAGGTAAATACATAGGCCTGCTCCTTAACTACTCAGGTTATCAGGTTCACAGTTCACAGCTCATGGTTCATGGTTCTTCAGTATTTCCCTCGACCCCTTGAATCCTTGACTTCTTGAACCCTTCTATAGATGATGACCCTCAGAAAGAAATTATCGGTTTGCCTTCCCAGGCATGTTCCAGGATTACCATACAATCGTCCATATTAAATCCGGTATGGCCATCCCCGACGGCTGCCCCGGCTATACCTTGAAGGGCATCTTTCGAAATGCCCGCATCTTTCAGTGTAAGCGGGATGCCCCCCTTGCTAATATCGTGTATGTCATGCTGCATATCGTAGATGAAGTTGATTGCCTTCCTGGCCCTCAGATTCTTTGCCGTACCGGCATATATCTCGGGCCCGGCAATAGGCAGAAGCATGTCAGACATGTGATACCCCTCGCTGTTAATATTATATTCGAGGGCATATGGAAGAAGAATACCCATGCATATCCCATGGGAATGTCCTGAGATATCATCTACAGTCCATCCCAGCTCGTGAATTATTCCTCTCGATGTGCCGGAGAAAACGATACCCGCCATAGTAGCGGCATTGGCCAGCGCGAGACGGCCCTTCCTGTCGCCGGATTTGATCACGTTGACAAGATTCTCTCCGATAAACTGCATGGCAGGATAGGCGTATGTATCGATCATGGGATTTTTCGCCGGACAGGTATATGCCTCCGCGCAGTGCGCAAGGGCAATCATCGACGTGGCAACAACCGCATCCGCCTTTTCAGATGTAATCATACGCGGGTCAATAACCACGAGATCGGGCATCAAAAAACGGGAAGAAAAGACCATGCCTCCCAAGGCGGCAAATCCGGATGTCTCAAAACCCGTCCCGGAAGCGGTCGGCACAAAGACAAGGGGACCCAGAGGGTTTTTTATCAAATCATTTCCCGCGACATCTCTGAGATCTTCGGGCTTTCCTGAAACAACGATGTCGAGAGCCTTGGCCGTATCCACCACGGCACCACCACCAACAGCTATGATTGAATCGCATCCGGTATCTCGATAGATATTCATGAGTCTTCTGACAAGCTTAAGGTCAGGGGCCTGGGGAATACCGTCAAAGATATCCATTGTAATCCCAGAATCTTTAAAAGCACTCGTGATTCTTCTTATTAATCCCTTCTTTACAACAACTCTGTCGGTAAGAATAAGCGGCTTTACAGCGTTCAGGGCATCCAGCTCGACGGGTAGGTGCTCCAGCGCCTTGTTGCCTGAGTTTATTTTTACCGGACAATAAAATTCATAATTATCTGGGAAGAACATAATATAATCCTTTCAAGGTTAAAAGACAGTTACCGGTTGACAGTTAACGATTGACAGTTAACGATTGACAGTTAACGGTAACTGTCAACCGTCCTTAACCGTGAACTTTGAACAGTCTTTGTATTTTTCGGTATTTCACTCGAACCCTTGAACCCTCGACACCTTGAGCCCTTCTGTATCATCAATACCCCAATATCGAACGGAAGTATATTCGGACCCGACCGATATACTTCCGGCTAAACGACCATACAGGATATCGTTTCACCGCAAGTCTGGCGATAAATTTTGGAAGCAGGTAAACCTCTCCTATATCCAGCACACGGACAATCGCACATGCGTAAGGAACTTCCCCGTCGACTATCATCCGGTCCCGGGCGGTTGCGACAGTAGTGCTCTCCTGAAAAGTAAACATCAGGATGGCAGCCTCAATACCCTTGATCTTCATATCAAGATCAATACGTTTGCCACCGGGCTTCCATCCAAGGTATTTCACACGTCCTTTTTCGTTCTTACCCACAATCATATATGGACCTTTTGGCAAAACTCCAAGACAGAATGTGAAATCCTCCGGGAGTTTTTCAAATTCCTTTTTCACGTCTTTGTCAACCCTGGCCGCTGCCTGAATAGCCCTGCCGACAAACCACAACATTATGGCAACATATGCCTTTTTAAATGGCTTGTTTCCCGCGGTTACTTCCTTGAAATCACCCATAATATTCCTTTCTCCGATTGTAGTCCCAGGTAGTTATGCTTCCCATTGATTTCGTGCTTTCCTTCTTTTCGTGGTTTCGTGATTGTTTTTTAATTCTTTTGCCATCTTTACAAGAACTTCACACCTAAGAGGTTAAAAGCCAGATTACAACACCTTCATAGTAATCGCCCCTACGGGACATTCAGAGGCACAAAAGCCACACCCGATACAGGCCTTCTCTTTATCCAGATAGGGATATCCGTGCGGATCGCGGGCCATTGTTTCAAACAGCGAGAGACATCCCACGGGGCACGATTCTATGCATATAACACATGACATACATTTCTTCCGGTTGAAAACGGGTTTCTCCCACCGGGAGCGCTTTATCATTTCAGACACAATGCCGAAACTATCCTCGACTGCCCCTCTGGGACATATCCTGCCGCATGCCCCGCATTCTATGCAAAGCGAATCCTCTATCACGTGGAGCCCCTTCTTATCTCCATAAATAGCCTCCACGGGACATACTTTCTTACACGCTCCACATCCGTCGCATGCATCAGTTATTCTGTACGCCATCTCTTTCCTCCATGTCCCGGATTATTACACCTCTATACCAAGTCTCTCCATACACTTCGCGCCCGGTTTGCCTGTTCTGATATCCCATCCAAACTGTCCCCAGTAGCCCTCCATCATTTTATCTATATCCACTGTCCTGCCCTTATTAGCACCACCCGACAGAGGAGGCCTTCCAGCGGCACGATCACTTATCTTAAAATCTTTCGGCTCTATGCCATGCTTTACGTTGAACGCCTGCCTCAGTGTCTGTATGCGCTTACCCATTTCCATATACTCTTCCGGCGTTTTGTTCCAACCCGTTGCCGCGTTCAGCCAGCCAAAGGTCGGTATCCTCTTCGATCCCAGAAAAGAACCGAACAGGCAAAGACCGGCGCCGTTTAATACATTTATGAATTTACTGCACGCCGCTCCGATAACAGCTTTCTCTTCATTCACCACGTATTTGGTTCCCTTGAAATAGAGCGGCCCCACCTTCGGCAAGTCCTTGACCTTTTTCCACAATTGAAACATCTCATAGTAGAGTCCTGATCCTATTGTGTGTCTGCCCGGTGCCGGTTCAACGCTGTAGTGAAGCGCAAATCCCGGATCATTCCTGCCATCATGCATCGCGAGTTCCTGCCCTCCGGCATGCACTGTGAATCGCTCCGATCCCTTTCCCAGCTTCCGGGCTGCTATCTTGGAACCATCCGCCAGGATATCCCCGATACCTTCCCTGTTTATCATTTTGTCTATAAGGGCAATTATCGCGCCGGAGTTTCCCCATGTGAGTTCAAGCCCGTCCGTATCTTCCTTTGTAAGTATCCCCTCTTCATAACACTCAATGGCGAAGGCTGCCGTTGCGCCCGCTGATATTGTATCCATACCGGCCCTGTTCAGGATCTCATTAAGGCGGAAAATGCTGTCCACGTCCTCATTCATGCACAGTCCGCCCAGGGCAAGAACAGTTTCATATTCCGGCTTATGGGTTTTGTTGTACTTCCCCGTCATTGAACAAATTCCACCACACCCCATAGGACACGAATAGCAGTGATACTTTATCATCTCACAATCCGTGAATACATCCGGATTGGTGGCTATGGATTTTTTGCGTCCGAAGTCAGTATTGTTTCCCTTCCAGTTCTTTATCGGGGCATCACCCATCTCAACAGACATCTGGTTCATACTTACCGTGCCCCATTTTCGGAGGAGTATCTTGTACAACATACCGTCCTGGGCAAGCACTGTGGGCATCACTCTCATCAACGCTCCGACATACGATGTCATTGATCCGGGTATGAAGGGCGGCTGAAATTGAACCCATTTATTACACTTCCTGCTCAGTTTCTTTATTTCTTCCCTGTTGTGAACGGGAATCCTCTTCGCGCCTTCAAGAACCAGAGCCTTTACTCTCTTTGATCCCATTACGGCACCGAGGCCCGATCTGGCGGCCATTCTCCCTTTGTCATTTGATATGCCAGATATCAGAGACAGTTTTTCCCCTGCCGGGCCGATCAAGGCGACCCGTGAACGTTGTCCGTGCTCACGGGTTAGAAGCTCCTCGGCTTCAACCGCATCCACGCCCCACAGATGAGACGCGTCACAAAGCCGTGCCCTTCCGTTCTTGATGTGAAGATATACCGGCTTGTCGCTTATACCTTTGAAGAATATACCGTCATATCCACACCGTTTTATGGCGGGTGAGAAATTACCGCCGCAGTTCGCGTCACCCCAGCCGCCGGTGAGGGGAGATTTTCCCACGACCATCCATCTGCCCGCAAAAAGACTGCCCGTACCAGTCAGGAGACCGGAGACAAAACCCAGAATATTATCCGGACCGAGCGGATCGGCACCTGCGGGTATTCTGTTGTGGAGCAGATAAGCGGCAAGCCCCATACCGGACAGGTATTTCTCATATACATCGTCCGGCACCGTTTCCTCTTTTATATCCCCCGTAGTCAGGTCAACCATTAAGATCTTGCCCATATATCCCTTGTCCATAAAGCCCTCCTTACAAACCGCAAAACCGTTACAAAACAGGGTGAACGAAACAGACAGCCGCTGATCATGTTACCAGCCTTCTCTCAAGACTGTCCAAGTAAGAAATTTATAGAATAAAACAGATATAAGTCAAGGAAAACTTACCCCGGGGTTTTCTCCCTGTATATATGTCACACCATAACCTGAATCTGTAAATTATTTGTAGAATTTTCTTATAATTTATATTAGAATGGCAAAATCCTTCAGAAAAAGAGGTCCTAATGAGATTTGACATAGCAAAAAGCGGAACAGGAATAGCATACGAGATACGCAACATAGTAAATATTGCGGAGAAGTTGAAAGAATACGGCGTTGATGTTACCTGGGAAAACATCGGAGACCCCGTAGTAAAAGGGGAAAGGATTCCTGAATGGATGAAAGACACACTGGCCGACATCATGAAGAACAACATGTCATACGCCTATTCCCCTACCAAGGGCATGGAAGAAACCAGGGAATTTCTCGCGGAGAAGGTAAATAAGAGAGGAAAGTACCAGCTTGACAAAGAAGATATTATCTTTTTCAACGGGCTTGGAGACGCGATCGCACGGGCATACAGCTCCATAAGAATTGATGCCCGCATTATAATGCCGGAGCCGACATATTCCACACATCTACTCGCGGAGATTCATCATGCCTCGTTTCCGCCAAACACTTACAGGATGAATCCCTACCACAACTGGCATCCGGATATCGCGGAACTGGAACGAAAGGTGAAAAGCCATAATACCATTGTCGGCGCCCTCGTCATAAATCCCGACAATCCGACCGGATTTGTCTATCCGGAAGAGAGTCTCAGAAAGATTGTAAAAATCGCGAAAAACTACGACTTATTCCTTGTTTTCGATGAGACTTATCACAATATTCTGTACAATGGATGTAAAACTCTTCCTCTTTCAGATATTATCGAAGATGTTCCCGCTATCAGCATGAAGGGCATTTCGAAGGAATTTCCCTGGCCCGGGGCACGGTGCGGATGGATAGAGGTATATAACGCCGATAGGGATGAAACCTTCGCAAGATATATAGATGCCATATTGACGCAGAAGATGGCCGAGGTCTGCTCCACAACCCTGCCCCAGATGGCCATTCCGAGGATTATGACCCATCCCGAGTATCAGAAATATCTGGACAGCAGGGTCAAACACTATGAAAGGCTTTCCAATATAGCATACAACACCCTTAAGGATGTCCCGTATATTGTGGTAAACAGGACAAATGGCGCCTTTTACATGACTATTGTATTTAACGAGGCGGTACTCAACGACAGACAGAAATTACACATAAAAAAGGCTCCTATAAAGACTTACGTGGAAGAGATAGCGAGTGCCCATATAGAAAATGACAAACGTTTCGTTTACTATCTCTTGGGAGCCACCGGGATATGCGTGGTGCCTTTGACATCATTTTTTACCGCGCTGCCTGGCTTCAGATTAACACTGCTGGAAAAAGACGAAACCAAATTCGAAAAAACGATAAATACATTAGCGAAAAAAATCGTTGAATACATCGAGTCTTCAAAATAGGAATGTTAATATTCCTCTTCCTCATTTTTTTCTGATAAAAGCATAAAGCAATGATACGGATTGACAAATCACCGACGATTATAGCCTCCATGTTCGACAGGATCGCCTCCACCTATGATCTTCTTAATTTTACTCTTTCATTCTCCATGGATGAGCGCTGGAGAAAAACAATTATATCCTCCCTGAATATCAAGGATGGTGACAACGTGCTTGATATAGCAACCGGCACCGGAGATATGGCGGCCCGTACTCTCAGGACAGCCGGGTGCATGGTCACAGGCCTGGACATATCCCGCAGGATGCTGGATATTGCCGCCAAAAAAAACAAAAAGTCTCGCGGGCGCTTCCTTATAACCGCGGGAGATGCCCTCGCCATGCCCTTTTCGAACGAGACCTTTGATCACGCAATGACAGCCTTTGGAATAAGGAACATGTCAAACCTTCCCACCTTCCTGGACGAGGTCTTCAGGGTGCTCAAAGATGGAGGGAAAATGGCGGTGCTTGAACTCTCTGTCCCTTCTCATCTCTCTTGGAAATGGGTGTATCTTGCCTATTTCAAGACCATACTCCCTGTTATTGGTGGACTCGTATCGGGGGATTTTAAAGCCTATCGGTATCTGCGGGATTCAGTGATGGGATTCCCACCTCCCGCTGAACTTGAACGCCTGATGAAAGAGAGCGGGTTCGAAGTTGTACAGTCATCATCCCTGCTCTTAGGGATCGCACACATCTATCTCTTGAGGAAGGTGGCTGCTGAGGGGTGAATACCGTTCACTCAAGCGTATCCGGATCAGGATCTTTGAAGAATGCCTCGTGCAGTCTGGCGATAACTGAAGGAATATCGGATTCGTCAACCACAAATGTAAGGCTGATCGGTGACGCTCCCTGCGCGACCATGTAAATATTTACATCTTCCAGATTCTGAAATACGACCGGCGCGAAATCGCGGGTGGTACGAATATTTTCACCAACCAGAGAAATGGTGGCCTTTTCTCCGGCAATATTCACTGTTCCAAGACGTGTCAGTTCCTCTATAGCGTGCTCCATGTCCTCTGAAGCGCTGACTGCCATCGCAATGCCCGTCCCGGCGGTTGTCACGACATAGGGCACAATCCCTTCTCTGTCAAGGATATCGAAAACCGATCTCAGAAAACCAGATGGATCAGCATGAGAGTTTGAAACAATATTCATGATACACACAGGCATGTTGTACGCGATGGACTTGACGATATTTGTTCCCTTATTCGCGTGCGCCGTTATTGTTGTGCCCCCGGCATCCGGCTGTCTGGAGTTGTAGATGTTAACCGGTATATCCTTCCGGCGCGCGGGTTCAATAGTGCCGGGGTGCAAAACCTTTGCTCCGGAGAGAGTAAGCTCCGATGCCTCCTCGAAAGAGATATTTCTAACGGTGCGTGCCCCGGCGAAAATGCGTGGATCGGCTGTCATAATGCCATTGACATCCTTCCATATCTCTATGTTCGAGACATCAAGCGCAGCGCCTGCAAGCGCAGCCGTAAAATCAGAGCCCTCAAATCCGAGGGTAGTGGTGACTCCACTACGCGTGGAACCGATAAATCCCTGTATAACGGGGACATGGCCGGATACTACCAGCGGGCGCACTTTCTCCTGAATACTGCGACAGGTAAGGTCGTCTACAGGCCTGGCCCTGGTAAACCTTTCATCAGTAATAATAAAATCCCGTGCATCCAGCCACCGAGCATTGATGCCGCGACTCTGAAGAGTGGACGCGATTATTGTGGTAGCCACCAGTTCGCCATATGAAAGAATCCGGTCCTGACCGCGTGGCGTAAGCTCCAGCAATATGGACAAGCCCTCCAGCAATTTATGAAGTCCCTCAAAATATCTCTCAAGGGTTGTCCGGGAGTCGCTATTCTCAAAATCAGGTATGAGACCCCTTGCCATATCAAAATGGTATTCGTGAATCTCATCCAGGCGCAGAAAAGCCTTCTCCTCCATCCCATCCGCCGAGAGTCTCGCGACATCCAGCAGTTTTCGTGTTGTCTTGCCCATAGCGGAGTTGACTACCACCGGACATTGCTCAAGCCGGGAATCTATGATTTCCACAACTCTTTTGACAGAAGGGATATCTTCAATCGAGGTACCCCCAAATTTCATGACTATCATGGTTCTTTCTCCACCTTTTCTTCAGCAAACAGGTCATAATCATCTGCTGAAACTACCCGGCATTCCACAATATCACCAATTGCTCTTTCTTCCGCCTTTACATAGGTGATGCCGTCTATGTCAGGCGTCTGCCTTCTCGTCCTTCCGATATAATCATACTCAGGAAGGTCAGATTCTCCTTCTATAACTATCTCCATTGTAGAGCCAACAAACGACTGGTTTATCTCACGAGAGATCAACGCCTGCGCCTCCATTATAATCCCTCTCCTGAGTTCTTTTACGTTCTCTGAGATATGACCGGGGAGTGTGTCCGCGCCTGTTCCCTCTTCCCTCGAATACTCGAAGACACCCACATGATCAAATCTTGTATCCCTTATAAACGCGAGAAGCCTGTCAAATCTCTCCTGCGTCTCTCCGGGGAATCCTACAATCAACGATGTTCTCAGCGCCACGCCTGGAATAATCTTTCTGGCATTTGCTATGGCATTTTTGATAAGCCTGCTGTTGCCCTTTCTGTTCATGGAACTCAGGATATCGTTATCTATGTGCTGCACAGGAATATCAATATAATTGCATATTTTTTTGACATCACGGATTGTCCGGAACAGCTCGTCGTCCAGATCCGCCGGATATGTATAGAGCAATCTGATCCACCTGATCCCGTCTATCATGGCAATTTTTCTCAACAGAGAGCTCAATCCCGATTTATAGCCAAGGTCTCTACCGTAAAGGGTGGTTTCCTGCGCCGCTACGATAATCTCCTTAACACCATTTTGCGCAAGTGTTTCGGCCTCCCGCAATATATCGTCCATCTGTCTGCTTCTGAACTTCCCGCGAACAAGCGGTATAATACAATAGGAACAGTGATTGGAGCATCCCTCCGCGATTTTCAGATACGCGGTATGGGGAGGCGTGGACAACAGGCGCGGGTGCGAGGAATTCATAAGAAAATCGGGTTTCCCTATGAGAGAACGCTGCTCCGGTTGTTTTTCCAGAAGAGACGTAACAAGATCGGCTATGCGGGGAATTTCACCCGTTCCGAGAAAAAGATCAACTTCCGGAATTTCTTTTTCGAGTATAGATCCATATCTCTGAGACAAGCAGCCCGTAACTATCAAATGCCGGCACATGCCTTTCTTCTTCAGTTCCGCCATACGGAAGATTTCGTCAATCGATTCTTCCTTTGCCGGAAGGATAAAGGCACAGGTATTGATAATTATTATATTCGCGTCTTCAGGAAGGGAAACGATCTCAAAACCGCCCCCACCCAGAGCGGCGGCCATCACTTCCGAATCTATGAGATTTTTGGGACATCCCAGGCTTATGATATGAATCTTGTTTTTCAATCTGGCTCATCCCCCGATTAGTTGTAGTTAATTAAGGCAAAACAGGCACATTATCTATAAAAGGGTTCAAGGAGTCGAGGGTTCAAGGGGTCAAACGAAAGGTGTAGGGTAAACTGAATATCCATCGATTATAAGCCGATGGATTCAGCGACCGCGTCGAATGAATTCGACTACCATACAACCGATTTCCGGAACATTTAAAAACGCTCATCTCTACAGGACACTGATAACGTCTCTAAAAAACAAATCCTTGAATCCCTGACTCCTGTCCCGACGAGTCGGGATTGGACCCTCTTCCCCAATAGATTGGAGAAGAACTTTCAATTTATCGGGGAAGCTTTCCGGCTAATACCTTGCGGGGCTTGGCGCCGTCTGATGGGCCCACGACACCTTCCGCCTCCATTTTTTCCACAATGCGAGCGGCCCTGTTATACCCTATCTTCATATATCGTTGAACCAGAGAGATGGAGGCTTGGCCCAGATCGGTAACCAGTTCGACCGCCTCATCATATTTTTCGTCAAACTCTTCTCCTGCTTTTGTCACTTCCTGTTCCGGGTTATAATGGGATATAGATTCATCGTAGAAGGGCTTCCCCTGTTTTGCAATAAAGCGTACAATCTCTGTAATCTCTCTGTCAGAAACAAAAGCACCATGGATACGCACCAGTTTCGATGTGCCAGGTGGAACAAAAAGCATGTCACCCGCCCCGAGGAGTTTTTCGGCGCCGAGCTGGTCAAGTATCGTTCTGGAATCAACTTTTGATGACACCTGAAACGATATACGCGTGGGGAAGTTGGCCTTTATGATACCGGTAATAACATCAACGGAGGGTCTCTGCGTAGCCAGGATAAGATGTATCCCCGCGGCTCGTGCCATCTGCGCGAGCCGGGCAAGGGATGTTTCAACGTTTCTCTGAGCCACCATCATCAAATCGGCCAGTTCATCTATGACAACAATTATGTAGGGCATTTTCTCCGGAGCCATCTCGGCTTCTTCTTCGGAAACCGGAGCGGAAAATCCCGATATTTGCTTTTTGGCTTCGATCTGTTCCTTCTCCACCAGCTTGTTGTATCGCTCTATACTCTTAACACCCATCCCGGCTATCGTGGCATACCGTCTTTCCATTTCATCGACGATCCATTGCAGCGCCTGCGACGCCTCTTTGGGATTGACTACCACCGGGTGAAGAAGATGCGGTATTCCTTCATATCCCGACAATTCAAGTCTTTTCGGGTCAATCATTATAAACTTCACTTCGTCCGGCGTTGCCTTGAACAGTATAGAGCATATCATGGCGTTGAGAGATACACTCTTGCCCGAACCGGTCGTCCCCGCGATAAGAAGGTGAGGCATTCTAGCAAGATCGGCTATCACTGTTCTCCCCATAATATTCTTTCCAAGCGCTATGGGCAATTTGTGCTTTGATTCCAAGAATTCTTCGCTTTCGAGAACATCTCTGAGATATACCGGCTCTCTCTCATGGTTGGGGATTTCGATACCGATTGCCGCCTTACCGGGAATAGGCGCCAGTATTCTGATACTCTGTGCCTTCAATGCCAAGGCCAGATCATCGGAAAGATTGGTTATCCTGTTTATCTTTACACCGGCCGCCGGCTGGAGTTCGTACATGGTGACAACAGGACCGGGCTTTACCTCTGTAACGCTGCCTTCTACCCCGAAATCCGCCAGCTTCTTCTCAAGAATACGGGAATTCATAATAAGACTTTCCCTCTTCATTCTCGTATTCCTGACCTCTACCTTGTCAAGAAGGGTCAGCGAAGGGGGTGTGAATGTTCCTTCCAGATGCAAAAATTCGAAGGAGGATTGTTCGTCTTTTTTCTTCTCTTCCTTCTGCCCAAGCGCATCGGCGATAACTGGAATATTTTTAGACACTCCGGATTTTTTCTGTTTTGTGGCAACCTTTTTTCTTCTCAATCTCCCCATCCCGACTACCATAAATGTCTTGAACCTCAACAGCGTGCTCGACGACAATATTGCCAGACTTCTCACAAGCGCCACAAGCGAAACATCAAGCGTGACCATCAAGGATATCGCAAGGATAACAACCAGAACAATGTTGGTTCCCATGTGATTCAGATAAGAATACAATACTCCCAACGAAGACTTCCCTAAAAGTCCGCCTGCGTTCAAATCCACGCCGGAAAAGGAGATAACGCCATACTTTGCCACCAGAAGCGCCGATATGGCAAACACAAGGCCAACAAAACCAAAAATAGAAGAAAAGGCCATCCTGAACTTTCCGCCGAGGAACAACTTGAAAGAAAACAGGATAAGCAATAAAGGAAAAAGGTAGGATGTCATGCCGAAAATTCTGAGCATGCCATCGGAGAAATAGGAACCTACAAGACCTCCGTAATTGTCTACCTGCACCTTGTCAGATACAAAATGTGTGAGAGAAGGGTCATGGGGAGTATAGGAAAAGAGACATAGAAATACAAGAGCAGCAAGAGCAAGGGATACAATGCCTGCTATTTCCTTTAGCCTTCTGTTTTCTCTACCTGTATCCTTTTTACTCAAATTCAATCCCCCGATGGCCAATAAGACTAATTTAAATTACCCTAATAATCAATGTGGAAATTCCAAGGATCCAGCAGTAATAAGCAAATATGCTCAGCCTTCGTTTCCTGATTATAAAAAGTAGAAGCCTCAGTGTAAGAAAACCGGTTACAGCGGCGGCAACCATCCCGGTAAGGTATACCACTATATCATCTAAAGGTATCGTACCTATATATTTTGACTCCAGCACAACCGCACCCAATATCGCGGGGATGGAGAGTAAAAATGAGAATCTGGCCGCTGCCTCACCATCCAGCCCCCTGAAGATTCCGAAGGCTATCGTGGAGCCGGACCTTGATATTCCGGGGATCAGCGAAATTCCCTGAACAATCCCGATCACCACGCTGTCGATTATATTCATATCCTTTCCCACCCTGCCGCCCTGAAATCTGTCGGACATAAACAGCAGTACACCAGTGATAAGCAGCATAAAAGAAACCGTTGTTGCGGATGTAAAAAGATGGTGTATTCTCTCCTCGAATGACAGACCTATAATTCCCGTAAATACCGTCCCTGTGATAATATAGAGGGCCATTTTTCTCCCGGCGTGTGCCCGCATGCTGTCATGGCCTCTCTCGGAGTTTCGTAACCATCCAACCGGTATAAGTGATATCAGAATATCCAGGATTTCTCTCCTTAGAAAAACCAGCACCGCCAGAAGCGTTCCGAAATGCAGCATAACGTCAAACAGTACTCCCGGCTGCTGGAACTCCTTTATAAAGCTCTGCACTATTACAAGGTGACCGGAACTGCTCACAGGAAGAAATTCCGTCAACCCTTGTATCACACCAAGCAGGGCACCTTCCCAAAGATTCAAGGACTGTTCCTTTCCTGTCGCATCAAGAGTAATATGGATGATCCCGATAAATCGAGATACAAACGATTAACACGCGCGATTTTTGTACTCAATATTACAGATGAAGTCAATGTAGAATATATAATTCTGATGCTAACATAAAATCACGAATAATTCATTGACAGCGATGTGGTTCAGCAATACAATCTATATACTGCTTTATAAAGAAACTGCGAGGAGAGATAAATGGTTAACAAGGTTATATTGATTGGAAGGTTGGGAGCGGATCCGGAGGTAAGATACACCCAGGATGGTACCATGGTAACCAATTTTAACATGGCCACTGACGAACAGTGGAAGGATAAGAGTGGAGAAAAGGTGCAGAAAACAGAGTGGCACCGGATCGTAACTTTCAGAAAACTGGCGGAGATATGCGGCAACTACCTGGCCAAGGGAAGACTGGTCTATATAGAAGGCCGGCTGCAAACAAGGGCCTGGGATGACAGGGATGGTAACAAGCGTTATACCACAGAGATAGTTGCCTCCAACATGCAGATGCTGGAAAGAAAGGAACAGGGGGGCTATCAGCCGACAGGACAGGGTAACGGGAATTTATCCCCTGCGGGATCGGCGATACCTGAAGATGATGTTCCCTTTTAACGGGTTTAATTTGTCGGAGTTTGTTTAGCTGATGACGGGTTACCACTTCGCAACCTGTTGCGGAGTGGTTTATTTGTAACCGTTCACGGTTGAAAAACAGAGGTTTGAAATCAATATCCAAAATGCTTCAACTGTTGGGCCTTGCTCATCATTGCATAGCCTATTGGAAAAACTGTGAACCGACAACCGTCAACGGTTACGTTTATTTCTTGTCGTCGTCGATCTTCCTGGGGTCTTCGGAGCTTTCCACGTCATCCTGATCCTGGAAAGATTTCTTGAAATTTTTGATACCCTTGCCTATGGCTCCCCCTATTTCAGGAAGCTTTCCGGCGCCAAAGATAATAAGTATAATTACCAGTATAATCAATAACTCGGGCATGCCTATTCCGAACATATTTAGTTCACCTCTTAATACAGGGTGAGATCTTTGCAAAATACTCAATTTTGCAAAGGTCTCAGGGCGCCTTAAATCCCTGTCTTTCAGTTTTTTTGAAATCCCTCACGGTTCTGTTCCTGAGATTAGATTATAAGGTTGTTTTTGTCAATGCCTGTTTCACATACCCTCGGGTAGCGTCAGGTGAACGACCTCTCCATGTCCTCCCAGAGAACCAAGCGGCTTTCCCTGAAAACTGACATTCACACCGGCGGCATTGCCAATAATCAGGTCGAACTTTTCCGATGTCTCTTCTGTAATCCGGTCTCCCGGCCTTAACATGACCTCAAATAACGGTTCTTCATCTTTACTTATCTGTATCCAGGTTAATTCCGACGCTTCTATTACAAGCGTGTAAGATCCCTCTTTGCCGGTTACAGTCTCATCGGAAGCGGTTTCTTCTTTCGGCTGATCATTTTCAATCTTTGACTGCTCGTCTTCTCTGACCTCTTGGCCTGTGTCTTTCATGCCATCTGCCACGGAAAGGCTTTTGTGGTGCGTATTGTCAGTCTCCAGAGTTTTGTCTTCTTCAATGATATTATCATCTTCCTTTGCCGCGGATACATCACCAGAAAAACTGTGAATATCTTCGACATGCGACCTTTCCGTCATTTCCCGATGATCATTTTTATTCCATTGATACAGGAAAAAGAATCCTGTAAGCACTATTACACATGATACGATTGTCAGCCAGATCCAGAGTCCGGTAGGATGCTTTTCCCCCGCGAGTTTCTTTAACAACTCATTCTCATCTTCAGTGGGCTCCAAACCTTCCAGATATTTGCCATAGAATGAAAGTAACTCTTTGTCATCAATATCAAGGGCTCCGGCATACGCGCAAATGAAAGCCCTGGCATATATCGGTTCCGGAAGCAGCTCAAACTTTTGCTTTTCAATAGCATTGAGATTTGAATAGCTTACCTTAGTGGAGAGGGACAGGTCCTTTAAGGTAAGTCCTTTGGATTCCCTGACCGCTTTCAGATCAAGCGTGGACTTCTCAAGACTCACATTCGATTCTTTTGAATCAATGTTGTTTTCCTTTTTATCCATAGCACTGATAGACCGATTCCTTGAAAAATATTGCAATATTTATCATCAATTCACACGGGAAGCAACAGAATTTGTCCCAACCTTTTCGCGCAAAAATATTAAGGACTCTGATAAAATCTTTGGGGAAACAGACCCTGGAATCCCTGAACCCCCTTTTCTCCAATTAAACAAGAGACGAATCTAACTTGGAATGTCCAGCAGTTCTGTGATAGTATTCAGTACAATGGATATCTTTGAACAACAGGGTGAAAAAGCAATGGTCAGACCACTGGCGGACAGGATGAGGCCTGAAACCCTTGAAGATTTTGAGGGACAGGGCCACCTTGTCGGTCCTGACTCTCTGCTTCGTCACGCCATAGATGAGGACAATCTTTTCTCGCTGATCTTATGGGGCCCACCTGGGTCCGGCAAGACAACGCTGGCACACATAATTGCCAATGAGACGAAATCTCATTTCGAAACAATTTCCGCTGTGCTCTCCGGAGTAAAAGAAATCAAGGCAATAATAGAAGAGGCAAAGTCACAAATCCGTTATCACCGGAGAAGAACAATTCTGTTTGTTGATGAAATTCATCGTTTCAATAAGGCGCAGCAGGATGCCTTTTTGCCTCATGTGGAAAGCGGCCTGATTACACTTATCGGCGCCACCACAGAAAATCCATCTTTTGAAGTAATCTCACCCCTCCTGTCCAGAACACGTGTAATGGTACTTGAGCCCTATTCCCATGAGGAACTCGCCGCTATCCTGAGACGCGCAATCATAGATAAAGAGCGCGGACTTGGCGCGCTTTCTCTGATAGTGGACAACGATGCCCTTGATCACATCATATGGGCAGCGGATGGAGACGCACGCACGGTTTTGAACAATCTGGAGGCAGTCGCATCGCTTGCCCAAGAGACAGGGCTGTCTGCCGGAAGGATCACACTTGCATCAGCGGAAGAGGCGCTTCAGAAGAAGGCTCTTCAATATGATAAAAATGGTGAGGGACACTATAGCCTGATATCGGCCCTCCATAAAAGTCTTAGGGGAAGTGATCCGGATGCCGCCCTTTACTGGCTGGGGCGCATGCTCGATGCCGGCGAAGATCCTCTCTTCATCCTTCGCAGAATGATAAGATTTGCCTCTGAAGATGTGGGGAATGCCGATCCGGCAGCTCTTGGTGTTGCGGTATCCGCCCTGCAGGCATTTCAGTTTACCGGGCTTCCTGAGGGAGAACTTTCCCTTGCGCAGGCTGCAGTCTATCTTGCAACTGCTCCGAAGAGCAACGCCCTGTATGCGGGTATGGGAAAGGTGAAGGAGGATATAAAAAAGACAGGTTCTCTCCCCGTACCCCTCCACATAAGAAATGCTCCGACAAGACTCATGAACAATCTAGGCTACGGCAAGGGCTATAAGTACGACCATGACTTCCCAGAGGCCCATGTGTATCAGGAATATCTTCCGGAGGAATTAACAAGCCGTACCTATTACTCCCCCGCTAACAGGGGATATGAAAAGATCATCAAAGACAGAATGGAGAAATGGTACAGCATCAGGAAAAAGTCTCCCGATAATGACAATAAATCCTCACGTTGATGGCGGCAATGTCCGTATGCGTGTGCGTGCCGTGATGACATGGAACTTGTCCCCGTCGAACAGCTCTGGAGATAGCTCAAATATCTTAAAATATTTTCTTGACAACGAGCAGTCCGGCGTGAGAGAAATAAAAGTCATGAAAAGTCGAAAATATGAAAATTCATAGTCGCAATTATCTTGGTATTATATTGAAGGTGAATTTTCATAATCAGTCATTTAGTGACTTTTCATGAGTGTGTCTTATTGGTGGGGTGGCTGTTTTTTGAAAACGACATAAAGTTGTACTTTGTGTTTCCAGCACTTAAGGCAGCCGATTATTTTCAAACTACAATAAGGAGGGTAGATTATGAATAACACAGAAGGAACTGGTAGAGAGCAACCGTATATCGGAGGGATATTGAAGTTTCGGATACCTTTTGTTCACTACAGATTTGAGTATCAGGATTTTATCCAGGGTGCGATATTAAGTTGCGTACCCCTTGGTATCACAGCAGCATTGGTTAAAGTTTTGGGGATTCCAATCGAAGTGGCTGTTCTCATGGTTGTAATCAACAACTTCCTTTATCTGTTGCATACTTCTTTTGGTGATCCATCAGTTACCGGCTGGATTACTGCTGGAATTCCGCTTTATATTACATATCTGGTCGGCTTTGAAGCAGGCCCCGACAGGATCATGGCGCTTGTAGCTTTGCAGGTGCTTGTGGGGTTGATTTTCCTTGTCTTGGGGGTAACCGGTATCGCGAAATATGCATTCGCACATTTTCCAATCTCCATGCGTGCCGGTATTCTTCTTGGCGCCGGTATTGCGTCTCTTATGAGGATCTTTAATCCCGCACAGCCCTTTATGGGTAAGATGCCCATTGCCTTTGTTGTCGCTTCACTTGGAAGTTTCTTCATCCTGTTTTCCGCAAGGGCAATTCATTACAGGGCTCAACATAACTGGTTTGCGTGGGTAGCCAGTTTTGGTATCGCACCCGGATTTGTGCTCGGTTACATTGTGGGGCTTATTACGGGAGAGATACCTGCTCCCAAGGGGGTGTGGGACCACGTTATCATCCAGATGCCTTTCGGGGAAATGTTCAACAATTTCACCGTTGTAGGTTTGGGATGGCCTTCAGGATCCACGTGGATTGCGGCAATCTCCCTTGCCATTGTGGCGTATGTCCTTGCCTTTGGGGATATCGTGGTGCTTCAGGCCATGATTGAAAACTGTAACGATGTCAGGAAAGATGAAAACATTATCTTTGAAGTTCCGAGAAACCATATCATCACATCCATACGTAATATCTTTGAGGGCATATTTATGCCGTATCTCCCTCTCGCTGGTCCTCAGTGGACAGGCGGACAGGCGCTGGTTGTGAACCGGTTTGTAAATTCGACACAGGAGCAGGAACCTTCTTACTGGGGTGGTGCTACCTCCATATTCTGGGGTATGAGCATCGCGATGCTCTTTCACCCGATAGTACAGATCGTTCTGCCAGCCAAGCTGATCGGGTTCGGTCTGACCCTTCTGATCCAGGGCTATCTTTGTGTATATATTGCTTTCGCCATGTGTACAACCAATGTCCAGCGCGGTATCGCGGGTGTTATGGGCGCGGCCCTGATTTCAGCCAACTATGTAAAACTCTGGGGCAGCGCGTTCTGGTCAGGACCTACGCTGGCTCTTATTGTCGGCTTCCTGCTTTTCCTCCTGCTGGAGTGGGGCCATGAGGACAAGAGCGTATAAGTAAACTTTATTCAACAAGAGTTACTTAAACGGTTAGTACATCGGCCAGGCTTGTTGCTGGAAAGCCTGGCCGTATTAATTAGGCCGCCATATAAATAAATTTAACTATAAGTCGCATTTATTAAAAGTAAGGAAATTTTGATCAAGGATACTCTGGTATGGGATGGAAGAGAGAGGTTAAAGATAATTTGCTTGTGTTTGTGAAGGCCGGGCTTCCTTTTACCGTGGCAGGAGTAATCATAGTATTTTTAGGTCTTTATTTTTTAAAAGAGTGGTTTGCGGATAGTGAATATCTGGTGGCAATTCTTTTTATCTGGCTTGCCCTCTTCTGGTTTATTTATCAGCCTCTGTTCAAAAAACGGATACAGAAGGTGAAAAACGGGATGAGAAAACATTAAAGTTGTACCACATCGACAACAGAGGCCCTTGCAAGAAACACCCCCTAAACCCAACCCGGAAAAGCTCATGGCTCATAGTAAAGAGTCCGTAGCAAAAACACGAAAAATAAGATTTGATTTCGTGCTTTCTTTCTCTTCGTGGTTTCGTGGTTGTTTTTAATTCTTTTAAGAGATTAACTTCATGTCAGACCGCTTTCCCTTCAGTCACTATTTGAGGGAAACAGCATGGATCGCAACCACCCGAATATCGTGTTTCCCCTGAGTACATCGCGGTCGATTTCGCGAAATTGCATTGCCAGATATTCCGGATCAGAGAGCCACTCGGCGCGCGTCTTTATGTGCCTGTCCGTATCGAGTTTCTTGGCGACAACCGCTGGATTGCCCGCGGCTATTACATTCGGGGGTATATCCTTCGTAACGATTGCACCCGCACCTATTATGCTGTTGTCTCCAATAGTCACACCCTTGCAAATGATTGCGCTGTCCCCTATCCAGACGTTGTCCCCTATCCTGACCGATGCGGTCTGACCCACCGGCGTACTCCGGTCATATACCCCATGCCAGTCGGAATCTGTTATGCAGACGCCATGTGCCATCATGCAACTATCACCTATGACTATCTCCGTGGCCGCGCTGATCCTTACACCGGGACATATCAGGCAGTAGTCTCCTATTCTTATGTGTCCTTCTTCTCCAAAGTTCGGCCATACGGTCAACCTCACCCTTTTATCGGGCGTGGCGATTACGTTCGCGTAATTGCCAAGCGAGACAGGCCCTCCGAATATCTCCACATGCCAGGGTTTCATGAATGTGGTTCTCTTGCCCAGGTGTTCAAACTGGGGACGCAGAAAGTGGTTCACATACCACTTCTGAAATCTGATATCGAGATGCTTGAGGAGGTAGGGACGGTGATCTTTCTTCAAGAAAATTATCCTCCGGTTTATTCTACAGGTAGAATCAGACGCGAATAACGATCCTGACGCGGGCCATCATCATGGCCGGCAGCTTCCATACCTTTCCAGAAATTGTGATTGAACAGGCAGCTCGCAGGTGTAAGATCATTAAGAGCATCATAGGCCAGTAGTACGGAAGCGGTCGTCCATGATGATTTTTCTTCAGGCCATATGACCGCGTCGGGAAAGGTAACTCCCATCCAGTATGCTCCGTCATTATATTTCTTGTCCTTTAAGTAACTGAAAACCAATCGCGCCTCTTCGTATCTTTCGACAGCCGCAAGCGCCAGCACCAGCTCGGATGTCTCCGCCATGGTTGCCCACGGCTGGTCTGACACACACCGGACTCCCCAGCCAGGTTCCACAAACCTGGTCCATGATTTGCCAATTCGCCCTCCGGCATCGGTTCCTGTAATCGCTCCGCACAGAACGGGATAGTACCAGTCCATGGAATAACGCGATTTAATCATGTTAAAGTGGCTCGGAAGGTTGCGGATTGCATTGCCCAGTTTCTCAAGCGCGCATCTCCAGTCGGGACGATCTTTCCCCAACCGCGAAGCGATGGCAAGGGCACACTTGATACTCATATATACAGAACTGGAACCGGTCAGGAGAGCCATGCGGTCTATAACGCCGGCGTCGTTTCTGGCCCAGTAGATCTCACCGGTCGGCGCCTGAAGATTGAGTGCATAATCAATGCCGGCGCTCAGGACAGGCCACATATCTTTGAGAAAGGTAGAGTCCCGGGTAATCAGATAGTAATGAAACACACCTACCGCTATATAAGAAGAGAAGTTGGAGTCTCTGGTTCTGTCTTCCCAGGTGCCATCGCGACAAACCGCCCACCAGCTTCCATCGGCAAGCTGCGTTTCGGCCATCCATTCATAGGCACGTTCGGCCTCTCTGAGATACCCGGCTATGCCAAGTCCCATAGCACTTTCAACGTGGTCCCATGGATCAGTCTTTCCTCCTTCCGACCACGGGATCTCTCCGTTTCCCTTCTGCAATCCGGCAATAAATGCCCCCATCTCCTCACAATTAACAGACTGTTCCGCTATGTTTCTTGAAACGTCAAGCTCCATATTTATTATCCTTTTTTGAGGTAGAAGACTATGCTCTTGGCTATCAGGGGGTTTAACATCTTATCCAGCGTTCTAATCAGGAATGGATGCTTCATAATGTCCCACTCAAGAAATCTTCTGTAAAGATTCACGGACCGGGAACTGTCGCTCTTGTGACCGACAATACACTTCAACCACCAGTATGGCGAGTGCAGGGCATGTTTGTAACGAACAGACCAGCACTTTGTGCCTGCATCTTCCAGTAGTGAAAGCAACTCCCGCTTCCTGTATATACGTATATGCCCTCCCGGCTCGTTATGATAATCCGATGAAAGCGCCCAGCATATGCGCTCCGGCAAAAATCTCGGCACACTTACAATGAGGTCCTTTCCCGGCTTCAAAACCCTTACAAGTTCAGCGATTGCCGCCTTGTTTTCCGGGATATGCTCAAGCACCTCTGAACAGATAACAACGTCAAAAGAACTGTCCCTGAAGGGCAGCTTCGTGGCATCGGCCTTTGATATCAGCCATGAACTATCATTCTCATTGTCCATAAGATACAGCGTAAGTGCCGCCTTGCGCAGATCCTCCATGTTCAGATCGATACCCACAACATCCGCGCCCAGCGTCCTGAATATCTCACAGGCATGGCGCCCGGTACCGCATCCGACATCAAGAACACGATCCCCCGGTTTTATGTTTAATATTTGGAAATCAGCGGTTAGCATCGATTGCTTCCCGATATACGTCAACAGTTTTCTGTGCCGCGTGTCTCCAGGTAAAGGAACTTCTCACGCGTTCGAGACCCGCCATCCCAAGCTGATGACGTCTGTCCGGATCATCCAGGAGCGACACGATCGCATGTTCCAGCGCCTTACTGTCAGCGGTCGGCACGAGAATGCCCGCGTTGCCCACAACTTCCGGCAGTGCGCCTCCCACAGTACTGATGACCGGCACGCCGCAAGCCATGGCCTCGCCAGCCGGCATCCCGAAGCCTTCATACAAAGACGGGATAACAGCTATGGCAGCCCTGGCATAATAGTGTGCGAAATCTTCATACTCGATGCGTCCGGTAAACCTTACACACCCTTTTATCCCCAGTTTCCTGACAAGACCCTCGATCACTCCGTTTTTTTTCGGCTTGCCTATTACTGTCAATCTGATCTTTCTCTCTCTTTTTATTGACGCTATCGCCTCAAGAAGATATTTTAATCCTTTCAGCGGAGTATCCGCGCTGTTTGTTACAAGTATCTGGTCTTCTGAACGTTTTACATGAG
>JAGGXJ010000018.1 GCA_021163105.1 Syntrophobacterales bacterium | reverse complement strand
GCACAGATTCCGCATCCCTTGCAATAATCCAGGTCGGCCACGAAGTATCCATCAGCATCCTGAGAGATGCATCCCTCGGGACAAAATATATAGCAGATACCACATTTTATACATTTGCTGTTGTCATACACGGGCCTCTGTGCCCGCCAGCTTCCGGTATGATACTCACGCGCGCTTCCCGGCCTGGACACCATACAGCCGGGGGTTATTTCCTGCCAGTCTTCCGGCCATTTCTTCGCTTTTTCCATAAGACATTAACCTCAAACCATTCAGTTTGCTCTAACTATTTTTAACTCGTTATAGGCCCTTTCCATGGCCTTTATATTTTTCTGAGCTATCCTTCCGAACCTGTGCTCCAGTGGGGCTCTTGCTGATTCTATTTCCACAAGCCCGGTTGCCTTGATTACCGCTCCAAGCATGGTCGTGTTTGTTATCGGAACACCCAACTCATCCCAGGCTATCCTTGACGCATCAACAGTAGCCACCGCGCCATCGAAGTTAACTTCTTCTTTGATTTCTTCCGGAGATTTGCCCGTATTGACGATAAGGATACCATCCTGTTTCAGCCCCTCGGTAACGTTAATCAGACCAACAAGACTTGGATCAAGCACTACCACAACATCGGGATCATAGACTCCGGATCTTACCTTGATCTGCTTGTTATCGACGCGGTTAAACGCAGCCACCGGAGCGCCCCTTCTCTCGGGACCAAAGCTTGGAAAGCCCTGAGCGTACTTCCCTTCCTCAATCGCGGCCAGCGCCAGCATCTCAACAGATGTGACTGCGCCCTGACCACCTCTTCCGTGCCACCTTACTTCAATCATCAGGAACTTCTCCCTTGCTTGAATTAAAAGTACTTTTCTTAATATATTTAATTCAGGCTGTCAATATCAATTCAAAATAAAAGTTTATCGTTTGAGTTGAATCGCTTTTTCCGTTATCTTCGCAGCGCTGTAACCACCCAAGAATGTTGCCTGTTTTTACTGACCGAAGGGTCATTAACATTACTAAGGCAGTAAAATAATAAGGAGCAGCTTCCCGGAGCGCTTCAGTACACACAAAGCCACGTTTTCCAGAAAGGTGTATTTCAGTTTTTTTTGCTCATCATGGCCAACGAGCCGTGCATGTATAAATAGTCCATTATTTTCTTGACATCTGCTAAAATTTACCATATGGGATATCTGTAGACTGTAGACTGTGATTAATGTTTTTAAGGATCACGGCAAACAGGGATAGGATCACTTTTTAAAGTGGTGAGATCCCCTTTTGATCGTAAAGGTTGTATTTACCGCAATGATTAGAACCATGAACCCTAAGAGTGTAAAAGAAAGCGTTACCGAGTACATAAGGAACAAAATTATCACGGGCGAGTTTACTGCCGGCCAAATGATCAACGAAACCACTTTGGCCTCACACCTTAATATCAGCAGACCCCCTATACGTGAAGCCCTTCGGACACTGGAAAATGAGCATCTGGTTGTCAACGTTCCCAGAAAGGGAACGTATGTTAGTGAGCTATCTATCGAGGATTTACGAGAGATCTATCAGGCAAGGGAAATGGTTGAATGTTATGCCATTGAACTTATTAAAGGGAAAAATATCAGAGATCTGCCTGGCGTAGCCTCCTCTCTGGAAACGTTTTCACGTTTGCCTATGCCCGACAGTGATAATATGGAACAAAGGTTAAATTATCTCAGGGCTGCTTATGATTTTCATGTAAAATTGGTTGAATACTCCGGCAATAAATTATTAACGTACTGGAACAATTCAATCTGTTCTCACTTGAATCGCTATCAGTTTATCTATTTTTATATCCCGAATTCCAAACAATGCTCCGGAGAAGACCACCAGAAGATTCTGGACCTTATCACAATGGGTGCCTATGAAAAAGCCCGGGAACTGTTGGTGGAGCATGTCCACTATACCCTTGAGTGTTTGCAGGATAGAATTTCCAGCATTAAGATGGAAGTAGCATAACAAAAACTAACAAGAGAAAGGGAGGATGGAAAAATGGCAAAAAAAAGATTTTCGTTATTAGTGGTGTTGGCACTAACCTTAGGTCTCGTGTTCCTTGTTCTTGGAAGCCCGGCACAAGCGACAGGAAAAACGATTAAGTGGAAGGCCCAATCAGCATGGCACCGGGGCGATGCATTCCACAACGAGGCTGAATTCTTTTGCGAAGCACTAAAGAGAACAAGTTGCGGTCAACTGGTAATTCCCAAAATGTTTGCTGTTGGCGAATTAGTAGGCCCTATACAGGCTATGACTGAAGCGTCGGCGGGAAGACTTGATTTAACACACAATAGCGGGATGTATGTTGCCGGCTCCCTGATATGGACAGGACTTCCCATTGGAAGCAGGCCAGGCTATACCAATGAAAGTGTTTTTTCGGCATTGCGATACCTTTACTATGGCGGCGGTTTGGATCTTTACAATGAATACATTCAGACAAAATTTAACCTGTATTCGCTTCCCGTTGTCTGCACAGCATCCGAGGCAGTATATTCAATGAAACCCATTCGTAAATTATCTGATTTTAAAGGCTTGAAGATCCGGACTTCAGGTCTGAACAAGATGTTCTTTCAAGCCCTGGGTGCGACTTGTGTTTCGATTCCCATGACGGATGTAACGCCTGCCATGCAAAGGGGTGAATTGGATGCCTGTGAAATGAGTTCATTTTACATTGATTCCAAATCCGGCATCGAGGATGTCGCGAAATATGTGTTGACTGGTACCATTCATCAACCTGTGGGAATAACGGTACAGATATTTGTCAACCTTGATACCTGGAAGGCTTTGCCTGAGAATTTAAAACAAGCCGTGAAAGATGCCGCTGAGTTAAGCATGTGGCATTCCTTTGTTTATGGTGGTTATATGGATCAGGTTATTGCCGAAAAATGGTCTGACAAAATGGAGATAATAGAAGTTACTCCAGAAATGCAAAAAGGATTTGTTAAGGCTACCGAAGTAGTAAGAAAGAAAATTATGGCAAACAAAGATCCATGGGGCGCAAAAATACTAAAACACGAAAAAGCCTTTATGGACAAGTTTCACAAGTATGCCGTAGAACCGTGGTAAAATCACATTGCCACTTCTCTCCTTTACAATATGTGCTTGTGGAGAGAAGTGGCAAAAAATTATAAGCATACCAAACAAATAGATGGGACTGTTTGATGAAGAATGTTCTGAAATATATCGATTTTGTAAGTGACAAGGCTGGAGCTATTTCATGCTGGTTTGTTATTCTTCAGATGTTTGTCACGGTCTTAATCGTAGTAGAAAGGTACATTTTTAACAGAGGCGACGACTGGGCTTTTGAGCTTTCCTGGATGTTTTATAGTATGGTTTTTCTCTTTGCCTTTGCCTACACAGAGACAAAAAACGGGCATGTCAAAGTAGACATCCTTTTTGATCATTACCCACTGAGGGTAAGAGCTATTGTAGATATCATCTCTTACTCATCTTTACTGGTTATATGTGGCGTGCTGGTCTGGTATGGCATATCATTTGCCGAGACTTCCTGGAAGATCAGGGAATGCTCGTGGCATACTATAGCGGGAGCTCCCGTATATCCGATGAAGACCATGATACCAATCGCCTTTGGCTTGTTAGGATTGCAGTCCTTAGCTGAGATTATTCGCAATTTAGTAATTGCCGTGAAAGGAAAGAAATTATGAGCCCGGAACATCTTGCCATTCTTATGTTTGTGGCCCTCATAGGGTTAATAATAGTGGGGTTCCATGTAGCATTTGTTCTGGGTAGCCTGGCATTGATATTTGGTTATCTTGCATGGGGAACAACCTTGATTGGAATGCTGCCCGCTCGAACCATGACAATGATGACGAGCTATGAAATGGGGGCTATCACACTTTTTATATTTATGGGATGTATCCTGGAAAGAGCGGGAATAGCCGAAAGGCTTTATGGCACCATGCACATACTGATGGGAAAGGTAAAGGGTGGATTACTTCTTGGAACCATGATGATATGTATTATTTTCGCGGCCTGCACAGGCATAGGAGGGGCCGCTGTAATCATGATGGGACTGGTTGCCATACCATCTATGATGTCCCGAAATTATGATAAAAAAATGATTGCGGGATGTATAACCGCGGGAGGGGGGCTTGGAGTTATTATACCCCCCAGCATAATGTTGATCCTGTACGGCCCCGTTTCGGGTATAGGCATTGCCCGCCTGTTCGTGGCGTCTGCTGTCCCAGGCCTGATCATAGGAATTTCATACTTAATATATATAGCCGTTAGATGTAAGCTAAACCCGGAATTAGGTCCACCTATATCAGAAGACGTGAGAATGGGCATAAGTAAAAAAAGGCTGCTCTTTCTGGTGGCAAGAGATCTGTTGCCACCAGTAGTTCTGATTCTGGGTGTCTTGGGCTCCATTTTCTTCGGCATAGCGTCCCCTACGGAAGCGGCGGGAGTCGGCGCGTTTCTTTCTTTGCTGTTGATGTTTGTTTATGGTCGCCTCAATCTTTCAACAATGCATGATGCGCTTCTTTCAATGGCTAAAACAACGGGCATGGTATTCTTGATTATGCTGTTCGCCGGTTTTTTTACGACTGCATTTATGGCTTTGGGTGGGGGCGAGGTACTGGAAAAGTCTATTCTTGGAATCAGCGGCGGAGGCAAGATGAGTACGATAGTTGTTATGCTGATAATAATTTTGATTCTGGGAATGTTTATGGATTGGATTGGCACATTGCTTGTCATCGTTCCTATTTTTGTTCCTATTATTAAATCCGTTGGTGCTGATCCTGTCTGGTTTGCTATTCTGTTCTGCATTACACTGCAAATCTCATATATTACTCCACCATTCGCATACAATATATTTTTCTTAAAGGGTATTGCTCCTCCAGAAATGACACTTAGTGATATAATGTGGGGAGGTGTTCCCTATATATTTATCCAGATAGCGTTGTTGTTCCTATTTTACGCTGTCCCGGAATTGACTTTATGGCTTCCCCGGCTGTTACTGAATTAACTAAATCAAGTACATTACACTTATTCAAGAAGAGATGATCAAGAGCGTTTAAAAATTTCATATACAAGATTTTCTGAATAGAAAGGATTCCAAGGTTATGGTTGAAAAAATAGAAATAAAGGCGCAGCATCTCAGTGAGATAGATTTTTCCCCTTATGGACAGGTGCTTGATTACGATTCTTCCGAACAAAAAATTTACCCACATGATAATGTGATTGTTACCCCCAACATTGGTCAGCTCGAAATAGATACAGGTGCTCTTGACCTGATGCATCTTAAAGCTACCCGACGCGACTTTGTCGGCACTATGCTTGAAAGACATGTGTTGACTTCTCAAACATTTATTCCTTTACTAGGATGTTGTGGACTGTTTCTGTTGGCTCCACCGGAGGATCTTGAGAACAAGAATTCGCTTCCCGATCTTGACAAAGTAGTTGCCGTTATTTTTGATGGAACGAAGGGAATAAATCTCAAGATAGGAACGTGGCACTGTTCGCCATTTCCGATTTCAGAAATATCTAATTACATAATGGTAAGTCGTGCTGGTACATTAAAAGATGATCTTAAACTGGTAGATTTACCAAAACAAATGAATCGATATTTCGAAATTGTGTTATAGGTTTATGATGAATTGTTCCTGAGTTATTCATTTTCATGGTGGAGTAGAATGTGTAAGAGTTGATGCCGTCATCCTTCCTCAGGCAAGTCAATTGATTAAGATGACTTTTTACAGATTGAGGGGTGTCGATATAGCGATGCAACTGACAGACGAAGAAAACCTCCGCATCTCTTTCTTTCTATTTTTTCATGATTTCAATACTACCTTTATCAGCATCCACCCTGACAAAATCCCCTGTGCTGATTAGATCAAGAATATTCTCTTTCGGCTGGTCCACCGTTGGGATACCAGTGATGATCACGGCTCCGGATAGAACCGGCTCACT
>JAGGXJ010000010.1 GCA_021163105.1 Syntrophobacterales bacterium | reverse complement strand
TCATAGCGGATGAACTTCACATCTTTATTGGACGCTTCCCGGTAATAATCCTCCATAAGACCATACGTTCTCATATCCCGGAAGAAAATGGATATTTCCATCTCGGGGTTTATCTCTTTCAGTTTCAAAGCGTTCTTTACCGCATGGCTGCAACATACCCGGGAGCAGTAATTCCGGTCCTCTTGCCTACAACCAACGCATTGGATCATTGCCAAACTTCCTGCGTTAATAAGTTTTTCGTCTCCTTTGGCAATCTGCTCCCCCAGCTCCACGTGGGTCATTACCCGGTCATCTTCTCCATAAAGATATTCACTGGGTTTATATTCATCAGCACCAATAGCGATGATGGTTGCTCCATGCTTTATCTCCTGTATCCCTCTATCAGACTTCACCCTGGTGATAAAATTCCCCACATAACCGGTAGCCTCGGTAATGGTAACTCCATGAGATACATGGATGAAAGGGTGCTGATAAACCTTGCGCACCAGATCATGCAAATAGGCCTGGACATCCATCCCTTCCAGAGTATGGGGAATTCTTTTTGCCATCCCCCCCAGATCTGTATCCTTTTCCACCAGGTAGACCTCATGTCCCTGGTTGGCTATGGAAAGAGCACAGGTCATGCCGGCAATCCCCCCACCAACCACTAACGCCGCCTTGTTTACCGGCAGATCAATCTCTTGTAATGCTTCCAGATGGCAGGCCCGCGCTACTGACATCCGGACAATACCCTTTGCCTTTTGGGTGGCATTTTCCTTCTCTTTAGCATGGACCCAGGAACAATGCTCCCGGATATTAGCCATATCCATGTAATACTGATTAATGCCCGCCTCCCGCAGAGTATCCCGGAATAAGGGATCAAGGGTCCTGGGACTGCAGGCGGCAATAACCACCCGATTGAGCCCTGTTTCTTCGATCATGTCGGTGATTTCTTTGGCCGAATTTGTAGCACATGAAAAGAGCTGCTCCTGGGCGTAGACAACATTGGGTAAGCTTAAAGCATATTCAACCACAGAAGGAACATCTACCACTCTGCCAATATTAGAGCCACAATGGCAGACAAATACCCCAACCTTAGGCTCCTCTTGCGAAACATCCTTTTCGGGCGGATAGACCCTTTCTCTGGTCAACTTCCCCCGCCGGAAGTCAAGGAGCTCGCCACATTGGGCAACGGCTCCGCTGGCGGTAAAGACCGATTCAGGAATATCCAGAGGACCCTGGAAAGCTCCGCTCACAAAGATCCCGGGCGTGGTGGTCTCCATGGGATTGGCAGGCATCGCCTGACAAAATCCGTGTGAATTGAGCTCAATACCAAACATCTCCGCCAGATTCTCCTGATCCGCTGGTGGATTCAAGCCAACGGATAATACCACCATATCAAACTCTTCCTCTTTCACCCCCTCATCGGAAGTAGCATATCTTACGATGACATTCTTGCTTTCCGGGATCTCCCTTACTATCGACGCATAACTTCTTATAAACCGCACCCCGGGAAGTTGCTCCGCTCTCTGGTAATATGTTTCAAAATCCTTACCATAGGCACGAATATCATTATGAAATATCGTACACTCCGCCTCCAAGTCATGCTCTTTGGCTAAAATTACCTGCTTTTGGGTATAGGTACAGCATACAGCCGAACAATAGCTGTTATCGCCCGGAGTAACCCTCCGGGAACCAATACATTGAATCCAGGCTATTTTATGGGGATGCTTCGCGTCGGAAGCACGCAGAACCTCGCCTTCGTATGGTCCGGTAGAGCATAACAGCCGCTCATAGTCCATACTGGTTACCACGTTCTCAAACTTGCCGTAGCAATACTCATCCCTCACTTTAGGATCAAAGGGTTCAAGGCCGGAAGAAAGAATTATCGCCCCTACTTTTACTCCCACCTTTTCTGGCTTTTGAGTAAAGTCTATGGCATTATTCTGGCAGACACCCACACAAATACCGCATTTTTTCTCCTTCAGGTAAAGGCAGCTTTCATCAATGTAAGTAATAAGGGGAACAGCCTGAGAAAAGTATATATGAACGGCCTTATTCTTCGAAATACCCTGATTATACTGATCAGGGTATTCGACCGGACAGTATTCCACACAGGTATTACAACCCGTGCACCGGTCCTCGATAATGTATCTGGGCTTTCTGACCAGGGTTACTTGAAAGTCTCCCGCTTTTCCTTCTACAGCGTCAACTTCAGTATATGTCAGAACCTCTATATTGGGATGCCGGCCGACCTCGACCAGTTTGGGTGAGAGTATTCACATGGAACAGTCATTAGTGGGAAAGGTCTTGTCAAGCTGCGCCATATGACCACCAATGGCAGGGGATTTCTCAACCAGATAAACCTTAAAACCCGCAGTGGCCAGATCAAGAGAGGCTTGAATACCGCTGACCCCGCCACCAACAACCATGACATCACCAAAATTACTCTCTCCAAGATTTTCACAAAGTTGTTGAACTTTTTCGCTGATCAATAGTTCTTTTTCCACTTTCTCTTCCCTCATCAGATTTTTTGAACCCGCAGTACCCAGACCCGCTAGTTTAGCCGTATGCCCATTAAAGAGCTTCCTGTATCATCTCCGTAACATCCTTAATCTCTATTTTTTCGTCCAGTCCCAAAGTTAACCGACTATCTTCAAAATTGGCGATACAATACGGGCAGGAAGTAACCAGCACCTCAGCCCCGACATTGATAGCCTGTTCAAGTCTGAGGTCGGAAAATCTTTCACCCTTGGGGGTTTCCATCCAGATTCTTCCGCCCCCGCCACCACAACAAAGACTATCTACCCGCGACTCAGACATCTCATAAAGCTCTAAACCACTAATCTTCTTCAAGGCTTCCCGGGGTTCGTCATAGATGCCGTTATGTCGACCCAGATAACACGGATCATGATAGGTGATTTTCCTCCGGCACTCCTTAGTAAGCTCAAGTCTGCCCGCATTGATAAGCTCGAATACATACTGAGAGCTATGAACCACCTCAAAGTTCACCATGAATTCAGGGTACTCATTTCTAAAAGTATGGTAGCAATGAGGAGAAGAAACCAGAATTTTCTTCACTCCATTATCAATGAAAGTTCTGATATTTTCTTTCGCCAGGCGTTTGAACAACTCCTCATCCCCGGTTTTGCGGATACTTTCGCCGCAGCAATTCTCCTTGGCACCCAGGATACCAAAATCAACCCCGGCTTTAGTAAGGATGTTGACGGTGGCTCGCGCTACCTTTTTCAATCTTGGATCGTAGGAGGGATAGCAACCCGGGAAATAGAGAATTTCCATTCCCTCGGTAAACGTTTTTACGGACAGACCTTTGGCCCATTCCGCCCGTTTCCCCCGATCTTCATTCAAGGGGTTGCCCTCACCGGCAAGACTCGCGCTCACAGTACGCAATGGCTTGACAGAAGTAGGGAATACCCCATATTCAGTAGCAATCCTACGCAGGGATACCACCGTTTCTATCTGCCGGACATCCCTTGGACACTGTTGAGGACATCTTCCGCAGGTAGTACAACGCCATATGTCCTCACTTTCTATATCACTTAAACCAAAGGTAGCCTGCCGGATCAGCTTGCGCATACTGAAATTTCCTACCCTGTTCCACGGGCAGACAGTATCGCACAATCCACATTGAAAGCAAAATTTGGCGGCATCTCCACCGCTCACTTTTATAATCTCTATTATCTCTTTATAGGGAGCTACAGTTTCCACTGGCTTTATCAATCCTTTTCTTTCGCCTTAATATTGTCAGGCTGTCTTGAAAAACGAGTATTTTTGTTTGAGTACGAGGCAGGTAAAAATTATAACCGCAGGAATATATTTCATATTTTGAGGATTATAATTCGCGCCTGACGCTGAAATCGAACAAAAAGGTCATTTTACAAAGTAGCTGTTAGTCTTTGACTAACATGCGGGCTACAGCATCCATCAACATCTGTTTTCCGTATTTATCGATCAATGATTCAATTCCGATTTCCAACTCTTCCTGCTCTTCCTGTTCCTCGACTTCCTCTTCCCTTTCCTCATAAATCAGGGCCTCAGCCAGGCACCACTTGACACACAAAGGTCCATCTTCTTCACCTTCACACATATCGCATTTCAGCGGAAGACCGGAATCCGGTTCTTTGAACTCGGTCCTGGATGGGCAGGAGGCCCTGCAGAAGGCACACTCCTCATATTCCTTCCCGTCAATAGTGTATTTATCTCTGCCCGCACATTCCGCTACCGTATATTCGCCTGCAAGGACAGGAACATAGATATCTCTCAGTGGATCTCTAATCACCCGGATGCGAGATCTCGCCGGATTATTGCTGCTATATTTAGGCATCGCGTGAGAAGCGGAGCAAATCACCTCACAAGCCCGGCAACCATTACATTTATCAACATCTATGTTTATAGTCTTGATTATTTTCTTTTTTTTATCACCCTTCAAGGTTCACGCCCTCCACTTTATTTTTTCTCTTTTTCCGCCGAATCCTCTTTGACAGGACCATCTTCACTATCTGTCAAGATCCCTCTCTGGATGAAATCTTCGCTCACAAAATCCAAGCCCAATTCAGCCAACGTTTCTTTGGTAGGAATACCGTCATTATTCCACCCCCTGAACTTGTAATATTCATCCAGGAGCTTAGCTTCAAGCTCGGGAAATCTCTTCTTCCAATGGTCTTCGGGTGGCTTCTCATCTTTTCGCCTCATGCCTCTTCTTATATTGATAGCCCTCACTAAGGTTCGATTCCTCCTGGCTACTTGTGTCAGTCCGGCTTCATCCATCTCGATCCCCGTTCCCGCCGAAATAAAAGAAGGGTAATTGTGCATATGATACGGAGGTTTCAATGGAAATGATGACAAGCCCGCACATACCCCGAGGGCATCATCTATGTAGTGCATCCGCTCTTGCCAGTCGACAATTTCGCAAGCCATTTGAGGGGTTGGATAATAGGGAATGGAGTTTTCTCCGCGCAGTTCCCAGTCCAAAAAATATTGCTTAAATTTTTCATCCGGGACCTGAATCCAATCCTTTACAAACGCTTCCCTTTCCTCTCTGGTGGGGAATGGTGCCTGAGGAAATTGCCCCTCAATCTGGGTAATATTTATCTTCTCGCCAGTACAGTACATAAGAAAATAAATAGGGTTCAGCATTGACAGTTTGAGCGGCAGCTGTTCATGTTTTTTAATATTATTATGAGCATATGCCTCTGCACCGTTACCAATCTCTTCGGCTGCCCAATAAGTGCCATTGGCTAAGATATCTCCAATCCCTTCCCGCCGGACAATTCTGTCAAGCAGCCAGTAAAATCTTCCTTCGTTATCAGTCGGCATTCCCGGAAAATCTTTATCCGTCAAAATCCCGGCT
>JAGGXJ010000079.1 GCA_021163105.1 Syntrophobacterales bacterium | reverse complement strand
TCCCGACAGGACGAGCAGGACAGCCAATAAAATCAGCTTAAGGGTAAATTCGTATTCCAATGGTTTTAAAAACTCTCGTGAATAGGATCAATCCTAGATTGCCAAACCACAGGTTTTTCTCCTTCCCAGACAGGAGGGAAAGAGAAAACAATCTTTCCGATGTTCGGTAGACTATCTTTACTTTTAGAAAAAGTCAACATATCAGGCCGATCTTTGGCAAAGTTAATTTATTGACAAAAACAGATGTTTGAGTCACAAATAAAACCATCTCTGGTCATACAGAACTTTGGAGAATACCGAATGGAGCAATTCAATATCATTACAGGGTTCAGGCCTAAAGGGGATCAGCCCAGGGCAATAGCAGGGCTTATAGATGGTGTTGAGAAAGGATTGGAACACCAGGTACTCTTAGGGGTTACCGGTTCCGGCAAGACCTTTACGATCGCGAATGTTATTGAGGCGACGCAGAGGACTTCCCTTGTCATCGCTCACAATAAGACCCTGGCGGCGCAACTCTACAATGAGTTAAAGCTGCTTTTCCCACATAATGCCGTGGAGTACTTTGTCAGTTACTATGACTATTACCAGCCCGAAGCCTATATGCCGAGTACGGATACCTATATTGAGAAAGATTCCTCCATAAATGACAGGATCGACAAGATGCGCCATTCGGCCACCCGCTCGCTGATAGAGAGGAGAGATGTGATCGTTGTGGCCAGCGTGTCGTGCATTTATGGGATTGGAGCTCCGGACAAATATGCTGACATGCAGATACTTCTGGAAAAAGATATGGAAATCGGGAGAGATCACCTGCTCAGAAAACTGGTGGAGATACAGTATGAACGTAACGATATAGATTTTCATCGAGGCACCTTTCGTGTTCGTGGAGATGTGGTTGAAATATTCCCTTCATATGAAGAAGAACGGGCGATAAGAGTGGATTTTTTCGGAGATGTTATTGAATCCATATCTATCGTGGATCCCCTTCGGGGGAAAAAGTTGGGCAGGCTCAACAGAACCGCCATATACCCATCAAGCCACTATGTGACCACAAGAGACACTCTGGCGAGGGCCATTATCGCAATAAGGGACGAGCTGGCACCGCGTCTTGACAGCCTGAGATCGCAGGGCAAGCTCCTGGAGGCGCAGCGCCTTGAACAGAGGACGATGTTCGACCTGGAGATGATGGAGGAGATGGGATACTGTCAGGGGATAGAAAATTATTCCCGTCATCTCACAGGACGCGCTCCGGGAGATCCACCTCCCACGCTGATGGAATATCTGCCCGATGACGCGCTTGTAGTTATTGATGAAAGCCATGCCACCGTTCCCCAGATAAACGCCATGTACAGGGGGGATCGGTCACGGAAGGAAACCCTTATAGAATATGGATTCCGGCTGCCTTCCGCCCTTGATAACCGCCCCCTCACCTTCAGGGAATTTGAGGCCTTTCCAAATCAAAGACTCTACATCTCGGCTACCCCGGCGAATTATGAACTGGAAAAATCGGGAGGAGTGACGGTGGAACAGATAATACGTCCCACCGGACTTATGGACCCGGAAATCGTGATCAGACCAGTTGCCAATCAGGTGGATGATCTGTTCGGCGAAATCAACAAAAGAACCGAACAGGGAGATCGCGTACTTGTAACCACATTGACAAAGCGGATGGCGGAGAATCTTACTGACCACTATCACGATTTAGGGATGAAGGTGGCGTATCTTCACTCCGACATCAACACCCTTGAAAGGGTCGCGATTATCAGGGATCTCCGGATGGGGAAGTATGATGCCCTTATCGGGATAAATCTGCTCAGAGAGGGGCTCGATATCCCGGAAGTTTCCCTTGTGGCCATTCTTGACGCGGACAAGGAGGGATTCCTGCGTTCCGAACGCGCGCTTATACAGACAAGCGGGCGAACGGCAAGAAACATAAACGGCCGGGTCATAATGTATGCGGACAAGATTACGGGAGCCATTCAGGCATGTCTTGACGAGACAAAGAGAAGACGTCGGATACAGCAGCAATTTAATAAAGAGAACAATATTACCCCGGAGTCTGTCAAAAAAGAGATAACCGATATCCTGGGTTCCGTCTATGAGGCGGATTATGTCACTGTCGGTGTCGAAGAGAAGATGGAGGCATATATGTCCGGGGATGTTCCCGCTATGATAAAAAAACTGGAAGGCGAGATGAAGCAGGCGGCCAAAAACCTCGAATTTGAAAAGGCGGCAAAGATCAGGGACGAGATCAGGGAACTGTCGCGGATAGAGACGGAGATCGGACTGTGGGAATAAAAGATATGGATCTGTTACGGGAAAAGATAAAAAATGCACCCGATTGTCCCGGGGTTTATCTCATGAAGGACAGGGATGACAGGGTTATCTATGTCGGTAAGGCAAAGAATCTACGTGCGCGCGCGCGTTCATATTTCGGTGGGACAGATTCGCGGAAAATGATTCCTTTTCTGGTTTCCCGGATAAAGGATGTGGAATTTATCATCACCGACACGGAAAAAGAAGCCCTGATCCTTGAAAACAACCTGATAAAAAAACACAGGCCCAAGTACAATATCAATCTGAGAGATGACAAGAATTTTTACAGCATAAGGATTGACACAAAGGAAGATTTTCCCCGCTTCCAGTTGGTGAGACGCGTGAAAAAAGACGGTGCTAAATATTTCGGCCCATATTCGTCAGGAGCTTCGGTGAAGGAGACATTTCGTTATCTGCATCGCATATTTCCACTGCGCACGTGCCGGGACCTGGAATTCAAAACGAGAAAAAGGCCCTGCGTGGAATTTCAGATAAAAAGGTGTCTTGCCCCCTGTTGTGGTCTTGTTACAGACAAAGAGTACCGGAAGATTGTGGCGGGAGCGATCCTCTTTATGGAAGGGCGTGGTGGGAAACTCATCCGGCAGTTGCGGTCGCGAATGGACAAGGCTGCCGAAGCCTTGGATTTTGAGGAGGCGGCACGGATAAGAGACAAGGTCGGTGCGATTGAGACGACACTGGAAAAACAGCGGATAGTCTCTGCATCTTTCAAAGACCGGGATGTATTCGGCCTCCACAGAGAGGACGACAGGATTCAGGTCTACGCCGTCCATGTGAGAAAAGGAGCCATTATCGGGCAGAGAAAATTTCCCCTCATGAAGACAAGGATGGAATCGTCCGAGGCACTTTCGTCCCTCCTGAAACAGTATTACAACACAGGTGTAACCGTACCCGGGGAGGTTATTCTTCCTGAATATATGGAAGACGCGCGGGTTGTCGAACAATGGCTTACTGAAAAAAAAGAGGGGAAGGTCTTGCTTATCGTTCCCCGGAGAGGGGACAAAAAAGCGCTCCTTGCCATGGCGCTGTCCAACGCCGAAAATGCCCAGCGGGCGGAAGAAAAGCTGGAGGCGGATAACGAAGAGGTTCTTGAAGGTCTCGCTAAATGCCTCCTGCTGAAAAAGATGCCACGCCGGATAGAGTGTTTTGACATATCCAATATAAGCGGGAAATACGCTGTCGGTTCTCTGGTTTTCTTCAACCAGGGAGTTCCGGAAAAATCATGCTACAGGCGTTTCAGGATAAAAACGAAAGAAGATGCCGATGACTACGGAATGATGCGTGAGGTGCTGGAGAGGCGTTACGGCGGGAAGAAAGATATCCCCGATCTGATTGTTGTTGACGGCGGAAGGGGACAGCTTGGCGTCGCGCTTTCCGTGCTTCATGGGCTGGGGTTGGAAGAGGTGGATGCCATAGGCCTTGCGAAGGAATCACGCGCCCGCCCGGCAGGAGGGTTATCCACAATTTACAGAGACCGGGACAGGGTGTATCTGCCGAACAGGAAAAACCCTCTTTATCTTTCGAAACATCCGCAGGCCCTCTTTCTCCTTCAGAGAGTGAGAGATGAGGCCCATCGCTTCGCGGTAACCTACCACCGCAAGGTTAAGGAAAAGGAGGATTTCCGTTCCCTGCTGGATGACATTCCCGGAATCGGCAAGGCCAGAAAGAGGGCGTTGCTCACCCACTTTCTGGAAATGGATAAAATAGCGAGCGCATCCCGTGAGAAACTTGAAGAGGTTCCCGGAATAGGAAAGGATGCCGCGGACAGAATCTTCGAATACTTTCATGCTCAAAGCAAATCCTGATGGTTTAGTGAAGAATTAAAGTCAACCAGGACTTTGTTCGTGTAAACCTGAGTAGTTACATCAAAAAGGAGATAAATATGGCTGAAAAAAAAGATCAGGCAAAGCAGGTACAGATTAATACCAGTGATGAAATGTCGAGGGGCAGATACAGCAATAATATGCTTGTAACCCACAGCCCGGAAGAGTTTGTCATCGACTGGCTTCTCAATTCTCCCGGAGGAACTCATCTGGTTTCAAGAATTGTTGTCTCTCCGGGTCACATGAAAAGGATTGTTGCCGCGCTTGAGGGCAATTTGAAAAAATACGAATCGAGTTTTGGAGAAATAAAATCCGTAAAATCCAGCGAGCATAAATTTCATTAGTATCGGGGATGCTGTTGCATAAAACGGCCACACATGCTCCCCTGTCCCCGGTTTTTATGAAGCTGTTTTCATTGTCTTTCTGAGTATTTCTATGAGCTCGGGGCCAAAGGTTTTTAATTTCGCGGTGGATATTATGCCGGCCTCACTCAGCGACTTGATGGCCTGGCCGTTTTTTCTTGACATGTTCATAATATCCCGGTCGGAGAGTACAAGGAAAGCGGCTGTATTGGTTCTTTTTGCTGTTTCAAACCGCCAGCGATAGAGGGTTTTCAGCCGATGCCTCTGAAAATCTTTTAAATTGTTGTACCCGTCAATTCTTGAAACGCCCTCCGGATGAAAGGTTTTTTCACTCCACCTTACACCTGCCATTTTTTCAAAGATAACATCGGCCTCTTCTTTCAGGTTATGGCATGTCAGGCTTTCTTTGAGGCAGGAATACAGGCCTGTCAGATAACGGGTATCAAGTGCCGCGTAATCCAGTTGTTCGTTTGTCAGGGGACGTATATCCCATCTCGACCGTTGGAGCTTCTTTGTCTTCTTCAGCTCCACTCCCAGATGTTCCCGGACGATTGATGTAAGAGAAAGGGCCGTGCTTCCCAGGATAGAAGCCGCCCTGTAGGTATCGAAGATATTATTGAACCTGAATCCATAGTCCCGGTTCAGCAGGCGAATGTCATTGTCGCATGCGTGGATAATCTTGATGGTTGCGGCATCCGCGAAGACGTCTCCCAGAAAGGAGATATCCAGATCCAGTAGCGGATCAAAGATATATGCGTGAGATTCCGTGCATATTTGTATCAGGCACAGTTTTTCCCGGAAATACCTGAAGGAATCATATTCGGTATCTATTCCTATATGTCGCGCGCTGAGTATATCGCTTTGTGCCGATTCAAGCTTTTGCCGGTTGTCTACGAGTGTCCAGCTGTTGTCCATGAGGAAGACCCCTGTTATCGATTTCTTTTCTGTGGACAGAGGTGATTCTGTTGATTTATGGTCTTTTAGCCCAACCTCTGCGTTATACTCAATCCCGATAGAATCGGGATCGCATGCCTTGATCTTGAACGAAAATCCTCATAAATCAGCAGAATCATGAATATCCAAATTGCTGCGCACTGATATCACATTTTTCCGGCTGGGGGAAGCTTTGCATGAGGATCAGAGTGCGTTAACACATTGGACAACAAAAGCCGATATAACTTTGATAATCTGCGCTCGTTAAAAAACTTGATTGAGAAGTCTCGTGATTGTATATTGCGAAAAGTAAGATAACGCTTCATCACAAAAGAGGTCCTGTACGGTTATCACAGAGAAATCATATGTTTCCCAAAATGAATATAGGTAGTTTATCTCTTGTAAATAATATCTTTCTGGCGCCGATGGCCGGCATTACCGACCTGCCATTCCGGGTGCTGACAAGAAAGTTTGGCGCCTCTTTCTGCTTTACTGAAATGGTAAGCGCAAACGGTCTGGTCAGAGGGACTCATAAGAGTTACGAATACCTCAAATCGTCTCCGGACGACAGCCCCCTCGGCGTGCAGATATTCGGGTCCGATCCGGACATACTTAGCGAAGCGGCCAGGATTGTGACGGAGTCGGGGGCAGACCTCATAGACATCAATGCCGGATGTCCGGTAAAAAAGGTGTTGAAGACAGGGGCGGGCGCCGCACTGATGCGGGATCCGGCGAAATTCGAGACTATTGTAAAGAGTGTCAGAAAAGCCACCCGTCTGCCGCTTACAGTGAAGATACGCTCCGGATGGGGGCATGACGAACTGAATGCTATTGAGATTGCCGGAATAGCAGAGAATTGTGGCGTGGATGCTCTGTCACTGCACCCGCGGACGGTAAGACAGGGATTTAGCGGGACGGCTGAATGGAACCTGATTGGCCTGGTAAAAAAGAACACAAATATTCCCGTTATAGGAAGTGGCGACGTCAGGAAACCCGGAGATGCCCTCAGGATGATAGAAGAAACTGGTTGTGACGGGGTGATGGTGGGGAGAGGCGCCCTGGGGAATCCCTGGATATTTGAGGGAATAACAACTCTGATATCAGATGGTACTACTCCCGCCCCGCCTTCTCCAATAGAGAGAGAAGCAGTAATACTTCAGCATCTGGAGACGAATATAAACTTGTATGGTAAGGGAATAGGGGTAAAAAATTTCCGCAAACACCTTTTATGGTACACTAAAGGACTGAAGGGGGGAAATAAATTCAGAGAAATTGCCGTCTCGGTAACCGAGATAAACGAATTGCTTAACATGGTCCACGAATACCTGCGGTCCCTGTCATACGGCGTGTCTGATGCCGGAAGATTGTAGCCTGAGATTCCAATTCCTACGTGTCAGGACCGGGTCGGGCCATATCTCCGGGGATCCAGACTTCAAAAAATCGAGGGTTTTGCTAATTTACCAATTACATCTTGACAAATACTTTAAATTGTGGTGAAAAGAGCAGCTTACATATCTTGAGAGAGGCTTTTACTGATGAAAAAGAATTTAACCCATTTAAGCAACATCAAAAGGAAACGAACACACGGCTTTCGATCCCGAATGGCAACGCGGTGGGGCAGGCAGATACTGAACAGAAGAAGGGCAAGGGGGAGAAAAAGGCTTGCCGTCTAACTCTGGTATTTATTGGATCGACTCATAGAACGCCCCGCAGTGTTTGGGGTGTACCCCGGATCAAATGGAAAAGCAATCCTTCGGAAAAAAGGAACGGGTACGCAAGAGGAAAAACTACTTAAGCATATATCAAAATGGGGCTCGGGTTCACTCAAGCAATTTTACTGTTATATTGAGCCCCAATCCATCAGGGGGAAAAAGGCTTGGAGTAACGGTCAGCAAAAAGGTAGGAAACGCGGTAAAGAGAAACAGGATCAAACGCCTTTTAAGAGAGTTTTTCAGATTAAACAAAGACAGACTGCCCGATTCAAGAGACGTGGTAATAATAGCGAAAGAGGATGTGTCCTCGCTGAAATACCAGGATATATATCTGGAATTAGCCAATCTCTTTAAAAAGAAGTAGCGCTCATGCGAATTCTAAAAAATATTTTAGTTTTTTTCATAAGATTTTATCAGATAGTTATATCTCCCTGTTTTCCTCAGAGTTGCCGTTTCTATCCCACATGTTCTGAATATGCCATAATCGCTATTGAGCGGCATGGCCCTTTCAAGGGAGCCCTCCTCGGTTTTCTGCGCATACTCAGGTGCAATCCCTTCAATCCGGGTGGATACGATCCAGTAAAATAGTCAATCATGGAGGTCTTTAATGGACAAGAGGACATTTCTCGCCATTGCCCTGTCATTAGGGTTATTGATGGGATACCAGTATTTTTTTCAGCAGCCTCATTCCCGCACACCGGGTGAACTCGTTCAGAATACCGGCGAGACGGTCGGCGAAACGGAAAATATACCCCAGGAAATTGCCGGCGATAAGAGTACATATGTGCCGCCTGCCATTGATCGTCAAAAATCACTGACGAAAAAAAACGTAGAGAGTGGGACTGGGAAGGATATTGTCGTAGAGGGATCCCTGTATACAGCCACCTTCAATTCCAGGGGCGCGGGTCTGAAATCTTTTAAACTGAAAGAATACCACAAGGATATGAGCAATAACTCGCCCCTGGTAGAACTGGTTAACATGGGAGAGAGCACAAGCTATCCTCTGGCCATAACATTTCCGGAATCCAGCATAGATATCCCGGCGGATGTAATATACGAAGCAAATCTGGACTCCGTAGATTTTACTGATGCCGTGAATGGGGAAAGTCTGATCTTTTCCTGGTCATATCCGGGCGAGGTCAGGGTGGACAAGATCTACACTTTTTATCCGGACAAATATTCTTTCGATCTCGAGGTCAAACTTACAAACCTGTCAGGTGATACCATCCGGGAAAACGCACTTCTCGGTTGGAACCGGTATGCTGACCCTTCGGAAAAGACGAGCAGATACAGCCACGAGGGTCCTATCTCATACGTAAAAAACAAAACCGTCTCTGAAAAGATAAAGAAACTGGGGGCAAAAAAGTTTAATGGACCGGATGTGTCGTGGGGAGGATTCGAAACAAAATATTTCATAGCGGCCATGATACCGGAACAACCTTCCCTCACCAACTTTGTCGTCTCCAAAGATTCGAAAGATATGGTTGCTACAGCTCTTCAGGGCCCCAAAAACATTATACCTCCCGGTCAATCAGGATCATTCAGATATGTTTTATATGTTGGCCCAAAGGAGTATGACAGGCTTCAGGCGCAGAATGTTGGTCTTGAAAACTCCGTTAACCTTGGCTCATGGGTAAAGTGGCTTTCTATTCCACTCCTCAAGGCACTCAGATGGATCGACAAATACGTGCATAACTACGGAATGGCGATTATCATTCTTACCATACTGGTAAAGATTATTTTCTGGCCACTGGGGAATATAAGCTACAAATCAATGAGGGGAATGCAGAAGCTCCAGCCCCAGATGAAGAAACTCCAGGAAAAATACAAAGATGACAAGGCCAGACTCCAGCAGGAGACGATGACTCTTTACAGGGCAAACAAAGTAAATCCAATGAGCGGGTGTTTTCCCATGATAATCCAGCTCCCGGTATTTTTCGGGCTGTACAGGGCTTTGCTTTATTCAATAGAACTGCGGCACGCGCCATTCATTTTCTGGATACAGGATCTCTCGGCCAAAGATCCGTATTACATAACGCCGATTATTATGGGTGCAACCATGTTTTTGCAACAGAAGATGAGCCCCCAACCGGGAGGAAATGAAATGCAGGCAAAGATGATGATGTGGATGCCGGTTATATTCACGTTTCTCTTCCTCAATTTCCCGTCGGGGCTGGTAATCTACTGGCTATTCAACAACGTGTTGAGTATCGGACAGCAGTACTACATAAACAAGAAAAACCCTTGATACATGAGGTAGCCGAAGACATGAAAGACGTAATAGAGATAGAGGGGAAAACAATAGATGAAGCCATACAAAAGGCCTGTATGGAATTTAACGTTTCAAGAGAGAAATTGAATATAGAGATACTCTCCGAAGGATCTCCCGGGTTTCTCGGTTTTGTGGGAGGAAGCAAGGCTCTTATCAAAGCCGGTCTCCTGTCAATTGATATCAGCATGGACAGTTCGTCGGGAGAAAGGACAAAAGGAGAGTCCGAGGCCGATGATATCAGCCTGGATAATTTACCGAGAGAAAGATCAGGGGAACACACTGATTTAACTGAAGATGTTGTGCTCGAAGCAAGGGTTTTTATCGAGGGGCTGCTCTCGCATATAGGGCTTGACTTTCCCGTAATTGCAGAAGTAAACGGGGACTATACTGTACTGAATATTCAGGGTGATGGAGGCGGTTTACTTATAGGAAGAGGTGGACAAACTCTGGATGCCATGCAGTATCTTACAAACAAAGTGCTGAATAAAAACGGAAGGACCCGGAGAAGAATCACCTTAGACACGGAAAATTACAGGGAGAAAAAGGAAAAAAATCTTATATCCCTGGCTGAGAAATTAGGGGGAAAGGTCAAACGGACGGGAAGACCCGTTACTGTAAATCCGATGAATGCGCATGACCGGAGAACAATACACATCGCATTACAAGACGACGGGGATCTGGTTACGAGAAGCCGCGGAGAGGGAGCCTTTAGAAAGATTGTCATCCTGCCGAACAAAGGGGACAAAACAAAGTCCTGATCTGAGATGCCGGAAACAGTTGTTGTGCAATGTTGACGGCTTTGTAAATCTCAACATGTCGGGATTATTTTGCCGTCCAATCTTGACTTTTTACAAATGCATCAATGTTGACAAAAGACGACACAATAGCGGCCATAGCCACGCCACACGGTGTAGGAGGAATCGGTATTGTGAGGGTAAGTGGTCCGGATGCGGAGAAAATCTGCCAGACCCTGTTCAGACCGACAGCAAACACCGGCCCCCTGAGAAACCACTACCTGTATCATGGCGACATCATATCGCCTGAAACGGGTGATATGATTGATGAGGTGCTGCTTACCCTTATGAGGGCTCCCCACTCTTACACGGGAGAGGACACCTTGGAGATAAACTGTCATGGCGGGCACCTTATCCTGCAGGCAGTTTTGAATGAAACAATAAAGGTCGGAGCCCGTCCAGCGGAACCCGGTGAATTTACCAGAAGAGCCTACCTCAACAACCGTCTGGATCTGTCTCAGGCAGAAGCAGTTGCAGACCTGATCACCGCAAAAACAGACAGGAGCCGTGCCCTTGCCTTATCCAGCCTCAAAGGTAAGCTGTCAGAAAAACTGCAATCCATACGTTCCAGCCTGATTGAAATACTCACGTCCCTTGAATCCTCGATAGATTTTACCGAAGAAGACATATCAACCGGTCCCCATAGCAACCTGTCCAGAGATGTGGAGGATGTGATCATCCGCATAAACGGCATCCTTTCAACATACAAAGAGGGAAAGCTTTTCAGGGATGGTCTTAATGTCGTAATCACAGGAAAACCCAATGTAGGAAAATCGAGTCTTCTGAACAGGCTTCTCGGAGAGAGACGCGCTATTGTTACCTCCATTCCGGGAACCACAAGGGACTTCATTGAGGAAACAATCAATATCAGGGGAATTCCCGTAAAGCTTACCGATACGGCAGGAATCAGAAAGTCGGCGGAGGCCATAGAAAAAGAGGGGATAAAATTTGTATGGGAAAAGGTTCTAGCCGCGGACATGGTTGTTATTCTCATCGACGGTAATGCCCCCCTCACAGATGAAGATATCGAGGTCATAAACAGAAACAGGGAAAAAAGGATGGTGCTGACCATCAACAAGTCGGATCTTCCGCGCAAGATAACGGATACGGAGCTATCCGATATAATACCCGGCGTGGAACCGCTGTGGATATCCGCAAAATATGGTGGCGGTATTTCCGAATTGAAGGAAAAGATCTGGTCGCTGGCATCAGATGGCGGGGAATATATGGAGTCGGATATTGTCCTGACCAACCTTCGTCACAAGATCTCTCTCGAAAAGACTGTTGAATCTCTTGTCGCGGCAAGGGAGAACATTTCCCGCGAAAGTTCCCCGGAACTGGCCGCTTTTGATCTCAGAGATGCCCTTGACCACCTGGGCGATATCGCCGGAGAGACGACAACCGAAGATGTTCTCAGCGGGATATTCTCAAATTTCTGCGTTGGGAAATAGAAGAAATCCATTCCTTCTCTGTCGCTCTTTTCCCAGTCAATCAAAGATATGGTAAAATATGATAAAAGAGGATGATGTAGAAGAAATCATGGGAGCAGAGGAGTTACGATGATTATTATTTTTACCGATCTTGACGGCACCCTTCTGGATGCGGAAAGCTATTCGTATGAACCTGCCGGGGATGCCCTGAAAGAGATATCTACCCTTCAGATTCCCCTTGTCATGATAAGCAGCAAAACAAAGAAAGAAATCGAGTCGTTGCGCAGGGATCTCGGTAATCATCACCCCCTTGTTTCGGAAAATGGGGGTGGTACCTTTATACCGGAAGGATATTTCCCCTTTCCCGTGCCTTATGACAAAATGGTAGAAGGTTACCTTGTCGTCGAATCCGGCATTTGCTACGCTCGGTTGACGGAATTTCTAGACAGAATAATTTGGGAATACGGCTTGCCAATCAAGGGGTTTCACTCTCTGCCGGTGGAGAGCATCTCGCGCGTTACTGGACTTTCAATTGATATGTCCGCCATGGCAAAGGAGAGAGAATACGATGAACCTTTTCTGTTTAACGGGGATGACGCTCAATGGGAGCGATTGGAAGAATTGGTTGAATCCGATGGCCTTATGCTTACCCGTGGCGGGAGATTTAACCATTTAAGCGGCCCGAATGACAAGGGCACGGCCGCCGGTATACTTATAGACTGCTACCGTCGTCAGCATCCCGATGCCCTGATTGTCGGGCTGGGAGATGCTGTCAACGATCTGCCGTTTCTGCGAATGGTTGATTATCCTGTCCTGGTCCAGAAGCCTGACGGTACTTACGAACCGGGGATCGACATCCCGGAGCTTTATCGCGCCCCCCAGCCCGGTCCGACAGGCTGGAACAGGGCCGTTCTTGAACTTATCCGCAAGGATACGCTTACTTCCTATCAGGGCCTGAATATGTGACTTTTTGTCAGGTATAGCCCCATCAGATAGGGTTTCTGGGACAGAAACGCCCTCGATTGATCTTTTATCTCCTTTTCCGCGAAATTGACGCTGTACCGAAAGGCTGTGTAGTCGAAAGTAATACTGCGCGCAAAATAGAGAGGTTTAAGGGCATCAATAATTTCCTGTTTTGTTTCTTCCGAGGCGCCGTCAAACAGAAAGAGGAACCGGTATACAATTTGTGACCAGAGCATTGTGTCCAGATCATAATTGTCGATCATGAACATATAATGGATCCTGTTGTAGGTATACGGGCTCAGATATTGCTTTATCAGATGCTTATACTTTTCGTATTCGTCCCGGCACTGTTTCTTCAGCCCCATGATGTCTATGGACAGGTCCTGCGGTTCCATCATCTTTTCAAGGCCGTACCGGTTTAGTGGGTGCTCAGGCCGATATGTATCGGGCGAATCCTCCAGCAGCGGGGCCTCCAGCCACATGTGGCGGTGTCGGAGGAGTATTGAAAAAAGCGTATAGATCACCTCCTCGAACATCTTTCCAAGCTTTGGAGAGCTTGCGTTGTGGACCTTGGCTCCAAGTCCCGACTCACATATTTTGAAGCCGCCGAAAACCGCGTTAAGCGACATGAAAATATCAATTCCATACTGTCTCGTCATATCGGTCCATTCCTGGTCGAGCCAGTAGGAACAGAGCCCTGGCGAGAAGGCAAAATCTCCACCTATTGGCTGCCGGATGTCAACCCTTGCCAGGGAGAATATGAGTGGATAGCACAGATGATTTGTGATGGTGGCGTCAAACTGGTGTCTTGAATAGAAGGGGGCGACAAAATCCTGCCCCTCTTTTATGGGATGACCGAGATACTTTATCCATTTGGGTGTAATTGATCGAAGGTCCGCATCGACAACAATTGTAACCTTTGCCTCTGCGTCTCTGCAAAACTGGAAGAGGTTGTAGAAATTGTTTCCTTTCCCCTTTACCCCTTCCGGCGTGGAGATATATTTCTTTTTAACCCTGTAGGGGATCTCCGCGGAAAGAAATGCCTCTTTAGTGCCGTCCGGGCTGTTGTTGTCACAGTTAACGATGACGCTTCTCGCGTCGGGAAAATATTTGGCAAGTCCCTCTCCAGCCATCCTGGTAACGTAACCGATGGTCGATGCTTCGTTGTAAGAGGGGATACCGACTACCACATCAAATTTATCTTTCATATCCTTTCCTCACAGACTGTATTTTTACACATGTAACGAAAGAAATACCACAGGCAATACCTGCAGGCAACCGGAAATCACATGCATGGGTGAATCCGAACAAAGGATATGAAACAACCCCGCAATCGCTCCCGACATAATTACAGATAAGATCTGGCCCCGACATATCGTTTTTTGTAGTATTGATTTGAGAGTGAACTTGTGCGCACTGTTTTGCCCGTTCGTGGCGCATGGATAAATTTATTCTGTCCGGCATATATTCCCACATGGGAGATTCTTTTATTGCCAGAAGTATCAAAGAATATCAGATCTCCCTTTGCCAGTTTTTCACGACTGACCCAGGTGCCTGTCTTATACTGTTCCCCTGACGTTCGTGGAAGTTTCAGACCATTCAATCTGTAAACAGCCATCGCGAGTCCGCTGCAGTCAAATCCCTTCTTGGCGGAAGAACCTCCCCATTGATAAGGAATACCGATAAAGTTCCCTGCTGTTTTAACTATCTCATCCCTGAAGTATGTCTCCCCATATTCCTGTTTTTTCGTTATGGGATAATCCTCAGGGCGAACGATATAAAACTTATCTATAACTCCCATTGCCTTCAGAACTTCCGCTTCTCTGCAGGCAAGTTCCCTGGATTCAAAGCTGCCGAAGCGAACCTTGTACAACCCTTTTTTATAAAGGAAATAATATGCGTCCAGATTATCACTATTCAAGCAATTGGCAAGCCGGGCGGCATTCTCAACCTTTGAGAAGGCGCCAACCTGGATGGCGTAGCCCATCCGGCTCAACTTTTTTTCACTTGTAACCGGATGATAGTTATGGGAAGGAATTTGCCGTGGACTGCATCCCGTTATAAAAAACAGGGCAAGAAAAAAAACGATGGCCGGAATACCCGGTAATCTACATGGTTTCATAATTCCCGAACATAAAAAGTGCTGGGTCGGTATAATATGTTTACTGCACAGACAATAGGTATATCAACTTATCTTTGCGCCGACATCGGCATCGCCATCGAAGGACACCAGTGAAACCCTGTTTCCCGCATCCGCCGCCAGAAGCATGCCGTGTGATTCCACCCCCATCAGCTTCGCCGGTTTCAGGTTAAGTATGACGGGTATCTTTTTCCCTATAAGATCTTCAGGCCTGTAGTCTTTGCCGATCCCGGCGACAATAATCCTCTCTTCACCTACATCGATCTTCAAATTCAGCAGCTTGTCTGACTTTTTTACCCTTTCGGCTTCAACAATCCGCGCCACCCTCATGTCAATCTTCTCGAAATCCTGAAAGGATATCTCTTTTTTGATATCTGTAAGGCCGGCCGCGGGCAGAGCCTCCGGCTTCTCATATTCCACACGTGGAAACAGTGATTTGCCGCGGGTGAGAAAATTATCCTTCGGAAGGCCGCCCCACGTACTGATAGTGCTGAACTTCTGCGACTCAATATCCTTTATGCCGAGTCTGGTCAGGATATCCCCGGCGGAATCGGGCATAAAGGGAAAGATCAGGATGGCGATAGTACGAAGCGCCTCCAGTATATTGTAGATAACCGCATCCAGCCTTGCCTTTGAAGAAGGGTCTTTAGCCAGAACCCAGGGTTCCTGCTCCACTATGTATCTGTTTGTCATGTTGATAAAGTCCCATATGGAAATGAGGGCCTTATGAAACATCAGGGACTGGAAAAATCTTTCCACTTCGGGAAAAAGTTTTGCCGCCCTCTCGATAAGGGGCGCATCATCAGGATAATCCCCTGCATCGGGCACCCGGCCGTCACAGTATTTCGCCGCCATTGAGAGGGACCTGCTTACCAGGTTCCCCAAGTCATTCGCCAGATCGGAGTTTATTCTTTGGACAAAGGCGTCCTCGTTGAAATTCGAATCAAGACCGAAGACCATATCTCTCATGAGAAAATATCGAAACGCATCCAAACCGTACTTGTCCTTCAGGTCGAGGGGTTTCACCACGGTTCCGCGGCTTTTCGACATCTTGTTCCGGTCAATGTTCCAGTACCCATGCACGTTCAGATGCTGATAAGGCTCTATCCCCGCCCCCTTCAGCATGGTAGGCCAGTAGATGCCATGCGGCTTGAGAATGTCTTTGGCTATCAGATGTTGAGAGACGGGCCAGAAGGTTTTAAAATTTTCACTGTTGGGATATCCTATCCCGGTCAGATAATTTATCAGCGCGTCAAACCATACATAAGTCACATAATTTTCATCAAAGGGAAGTGTAATGCCCCATGTCAGCCTTGTCTTGGGCCTTGATATGCAGAGATCCTCAAGCGGCTCCCTCAAAAAGGCGAGCACCTCATTTTTATATCTCGCAGGTCTGATAAAATCAGGATTATCCTTGATATGCCCGATCAGCCAGTCCTGGTATTTACTCATTCTGAAGAAATAATTACTTTCTTTCCTGGTCTCGGGAACCGTGTGGTGATCGGGACACATCCCATTAACCAGTTCGCTTTCCCTGTAGAATCGCTCACATCCAACGCAATAATGTCCCTCATACTCACCGAAATAAATGTCCCCCGCGTCATATACCTTCTGTAGTATTGATCTGACCACCTCCACATGGTCCTTATCCGTTGTTCTGACAAAATAGTCATTGGTTATCGCAAGCTTCGGCCAGAGGGATCTGAATTGCCCGCTTATCCTGTCCGCATAACCCTGAGGGGTTTCGCCGGCCTCCCCGGCTGCCTCCGCGACCTTGTCTCCGTGTTCGTCAGTGCCGGTCAGAAAATAAGACTTATATCCGGCCATCCGATGAAAACGCACCATGGTGTCGGCTACTATGGTTGTATATGCGTGTCCTATATGCGGAGATGCGTTCACATAATATATTGGTGTAGTGATGTAAAAATTTTTCATGTTTCTCTCCGAAAAGTCAGAGTCTGTCATGACAGACCTTCATCCCTGATTTTTTGTTGGTGGTTTACGATTTTTGTCTTTCCTCTGGATCTCATGCACAGGCACCTCCACCTCTTTCCCATCACCGAGATCCACAACGACCATTTCTTCAAGTATATTCTGTTTTACTACTTTGCCTTTTCCTTCCGTGGTGGTCACCATCTTTCCACATTTAGGCATATTCTTTTTTGCCTTCACATAGGTTTCATGCTCGAACGCAAGACAGCACATAAGTCTGCCACAAAGACCGGATATCTTTTCCGGATTGAGCAGCAGATTCTGTTCCTTGGCCATCTTTATCGAGACAAGCGCAAAGTTGTTGAGAAAGCTGGAGCAGCATAGCTCCCTGCCGCACATGCCTATGCCGCCATATATGCGAGCTTCACTTCTGACCCATATTTGCCTCAGCTCAATCCTTGTTTTATACCTCTGTACAAGATCTTTTACCAGTTCTCTGAAATCGACCCTGTTTTCCGCGGTGAAGCAAAACACCAGTTTGCTTTTATCAAATAGCGCTTCAACATCAACCAGCTTCATGGAAAGATTTCTCGCTTTGATCCTCTCCATGCAGAATTGTAACGCCTCTTCCTCGGTCTTCAGATTTTCTTCATGAACCTCCATGTCCTCGTCTGTGGCTCTGCGCACAATCTTCTGAAGGTTATGGGGCAATTTGTTGTGCGGAAGGACATAAATGCCGGTTGCAACAACTCCCATCGCCGGTCCTGATTCAGTATTAACAATAGCCCTGTCTCCCTCCTTCAGAGCAACATCAGCTGCGTCGAACGAATACACTTTTCCCCTGTCTTTAAATCTGATGCCTATAATGTTCAGAGAACTCTGGTTATCTTCCATAATCTTAAGCCGGACTGAAGGTCTTTAACCGGAATGCCATCGATTCCAGTGTCAATTGCCTGTTGGCATTTCGTTCAATGGCGTCATGTGCGTTACTTATGGTTTTTATACTCTCTAAAATATCAACCCCTGCCATTCTTTCTGAAAGTTTTTTCGTGGAGCCGGCAACGTCCCGGTGAAACAGCTTGTTGACGTCGTGTGTTTCCCGGTACACTAACATATCTCTGTACCATCCCCTTAATATGTCAAGCCTCTGCAGGGCGGAATCCCTGTCTTTTCCGAAACTGCCGGCAAGAAAGAACAACGACATGGGAGCAGAACGGGCGATCGAAAGTTTCTTGATCACATCATTCTTAAAGTCGAGAAATGATGTCTTTCTTATTTCCAGTGCCTTGCCGATGCTACCTCCAGCCGACGAGGCAATATCCCGTGCCGATTCCTCATCCATTGACATTCTGTCTGTCAGAAAAGAGTTTATTACCTCCGGCCGCACAGGATTAAATCTGATCTTCTGACACCGTGATATGATTGTTTGAGGAAGCTTATGGACACGAGCCGTAGTCAATATCAAGAGATTGGATGGATTCGGCTCTTCAAGGGTTTTCAGGAGGGCATTAGCCGACGGGTCATTCATCCTGTCCGCATCTACTATTATAAAAACTTTTTTCCCACCTTCAAACGGCCTGAATTTTATCTGATCCTGCAGAGCTCTGATTGCATCTATCTTTATAAAGACACCTTCGGGTTCTATAAAAACAACATCGGGGTGATTGCCATGCTCTATCTTCAAACATGAAGGACACCTGTCACAGGAATCATCTTCTTCCCCTCTGCAGTTCAGAGCTTTCGCAAGGATTTTCGCCGTAGTTCTTTTCCCGATACCTTTTATGCCATGAAAAAGATAAGCATGCGGGACTCGATCTCTCTTTATGGTACTTTGCAGTACACTTATCTGTTTGTCCTGACCATAAATATCACTGAACAGCATAACCCCGTCTTTCGATCAATCCCTCCAGGTGGATACACACTTCCCGGTGTACCGCATCAATGTCCTGGGAAGAATCTATAATCCGGAATCTACCCGGATTCTCTTTTGCCAGCGCGAGATACCCTTTTCTGATTGTCTCGTGAAATTTCAGGTGCTCTTTCTCAAAACGATCCTCAAGGGGAACATTCCCCATCCCGCGCGCGCGGTTTATGACCCTGTCGAGTCCCTTATCGGCGGAAATATCAAAAAGAAGCGTCATATCGGAAATTAGAGACTGGGACGCAAAATCGCATATTGCCTGTATTGGTTCTATATCCTGTTTTCTGCCGTAGCCCTGATATGCGACAGTGGCATCGGAGAAACGATCACACAGAACCACCTCTCCATTTTCCAGAGAAGGGCCTATAACCTCTTCAACATGTTGAGCCCTGTCCGCCGCAAAGAGCAACAGCTCTGTCCTGCAGGACAGAGCAAGAGATGTCTTATCAAGAAGAATTTTTCTCAGCTCGGTTCCTACAGGAGTGCCTCCGGGCTCACCGGTTAATACAAAAGGCACTCCCCTTTTTTTTAGATACCCGCCTGCCATCCTGATCTGGGTCGTTTTTCCGGAACCTTCGATTCCCTCAAATGTAATAAATAACCCCATTTCATCCGGCCTCACAGGAAAAGATGTAAAAGAAAAAGCTGGAGCTGACTATTGCTTATCGCTTTTCTCGCCAGGCTCTATGGCTTCCACCGGACATATATCGGCACATGCGCCACAATCGGTGCAAAGTTCAGCGTCGATTACATATTTATCTTCCCCCTCGCTTATCGCCCCCACAGGACATTCATCTTCACAGCTTCCACACGCGATACATTCGTCAGTAATTACATAAGCCATTCTATTTTACCCTCCAAAAAATATTTACCCCGATTTATCGGGATTGAACTGCTACAACTCCAACAACCCCGGAAATTCTCTTTCCGAGATAGTTTACGATATCCGTATTCAGGATAGTTTCCTAATGAGGCATATGAGAGACCATTTCCTCCGCAACTTCTTCTGCAAGATCAGCCAAATCCGGCTTGATCCATTTGTAACTCTTTGTGTCATAATGTTTTGCCTTCCACATAACCCTTCCCGTTTGCGCCTCTATCAGATTCATACTGAAGCCAACCTTGGCAAGTTTATTGTCCCCTTGTGTTGTATAATTCCAGAAATCTACATCCACAACAAGGAGGGAATCAACATTACATATTTCGCCTATATATCTGCTCATATCAGGATCGGAAAAATTTACCTTTTTCAACTTTTCAAGGTAGCCTGTCGCTATATGCTTCAGGTTGTCGTTGTTTTTCATCAGTTTCGTTACATCCACCGGTGAAATAACGCCGGAAAAACACCCCCGTTCACGAACGGCATCCGCAATGAGATTGTCGGCCGTTTCAGCCTCTTCCGTATAAGCGCCTGTATAAACCGGAAACACGCATATCTTTTCAGGATGAAAATCTTCAATGCCCGGAGCAACCTGAGAGAAGCGCAACCCCCCGCAGGCTGAAATCATTGCAAAAAGCAAAGCGAAAGAGAGCGTTCTTCGTAACAATTTCATGTACATGGACAAATCCTCTTTCAAAAAATTTGATGTATTTTTGTGTGACTGTTCATATGGTAAGACTACCCGGAAAAGTCGTGTTTCGTAACCTGAATGCCTTCAACCTAAACGGCTTAAGTGGTTACATTTTCGTTACAACAAACCACAGGCAAGCACTCAATCCGGCAATTACATAGTTCATTCCCAACAACCCCTCAAGCGTCATTCTGGAAAATGAAATTTTCCTATCACAAAGTTCCAGACAAATCCATATATAAAACACCGACGTCAATAATATTAGACTCAACGAAGGTACACATCCCGCAAACATTGCAGCAACAAGCATAATACCTGCAAAAATTAATGTGCCCTTCAACAGGGTCCGAGCACGCCTTTTACCCATAACGACGGGTATCGTTTCCCGGCCGAGCAGGCGGTCACTCTGAACATCAAGCGTATCTGAAAGCACGGATTTCGAAAAAACAAGAGCAAACACAAACAGAAAAGCAATCACCATACCGCAGGTTATCTCCAGGCTGACGCTCATCTGTGGAACAACAGCGGTCAGGACAGCCCATGCCATAGCGGTAAAGATATTTTTGGAAGCCGGCACATCCTCCAGCCTTTTCCCCCACACGTTGATATTATAGAGCACACCGAAAAGCGAAACAAGTCCGACCAGAATAAAGGGTGCCGGACCGGCAACAAAGGAAAGCGCGGATGCAAGAACAAGAGAGACCACGGCAACTGTCATATAGATGCCTCTGTATTTTATATAGGATTCTTCCCTGAAACTTCCCCTTATTCTTCCGAAGCTTCTGCTCTGCAGCCTGTTTATAGTATGTATCGCATATACACATAAAGAGGCGGTCAGAATGTTTGAGAACCCCACGCTGAGTCCCTGAAGCAACATGCTGGCGAGGGAGAGAAATCCGGCGCCAATGGCGGAAGAAATATCTGTTTTGACTAAAAATATCCAGAGGTTGTAAGGAGCTCTCAGTTTCCCCGGCACCTTTCCTTTCTGATTATGGGTAAGGTAATCTATTACACCTTCCGTTATCCAGTTGGGGGTGGATGCCCCGGCGGAAACACCTATATTTTTACATTCACTAAGATCTACATCTTTAAGTTCCTCAGCTGTTTCAATATGAAAGGCCGATGCTTCATGGTCCCTGGCTATCATGGCAAGTCTTTGCGTATTCGCACTGTTTTTCCCGCCCACGATTATGATTCCGTCCATTTCAGAGGCCAGTTTTTTGATCTCAGCCTGTCTCTTCTCGGTTGAATCACATATGGTGTTAAAGATTACGGCTTCTGGAAATCTTTGTGTAATTTCTTTTGTTATCTTTCTGTATTTCACAGAATCCTGTGTGGTTTGGGCAACGATACATACTTTGTCATACGGGGGAAGGCCATCGATATTCTCTTTGTTATTAATAACAATTCCGCTATCTGAAGAATATCCCAGGAGACTTGCGACCTCGGGATGTTCTTTATCTCCGACTATGATAATTGTATACCCAAGCGCAGCATGTTTTTTTATTATCGCTTGAACCCTTGCAACTCTGGGACATGTGGCATCTACAATTTTTGTTCCTTTCTCCTCGATTTTTTTTCTTTCCAGTGGCGATATTCCATGAGCCCTTACAACAACGATTCCATCCTGAATTTCATCAATACTATCCACAGGAATAACGCCTCGTTTCCTGAGGAGGTCGATTGTTTGAGGATTGTGTATGAGGGGGCCATATGTATATACCTGTTTGTCCCCTTTATTGCGGGCTATCTCAAGGACCATATCGACTGCCCTCCTTACACCCATACAGAACCCCGCTGTTTCGGCAAGTTTAATTCCCATAGTTTATTTCCACATTATTTCCCGGCATGTTTTATGGCGTACAGGAAAAATTCCCTATTTCCGGCCGGACCGATAATCGGTGACTCGCATGTGCCCACCGTCTCGAAACCCAATTCCTCCGAAAATTTTACAATTTCCTCGATAACTTTTTTATGCACTCTGGGATCCCTTATAACTCCCTTGCCCACTTCACCTCTGCCCGCCTCGAACTGTGGTTTGATCAAAGCAAGAATGGCGGCATTTTCGCCGGTGAGCTTAAACGCGACGGGCAACACCAGTTTCAGAGAAATAAAGGAGACATCTATAACAGCCATATCTATTTTATCCTCTATCTCATCCCCTGAAAAATATCTGATATTCGTCTTCTCAAAGAGGATTACCCTGCTGTCTGTTCTGAGCTTCCAGTCAAACTGGCCATACCCCACATCTATCGCGTATACCTTTTTTGCTCCCTCCTGAAGGAGACAATCGGTAAATCCACCGGTGGAGGCTCCTATATCCATAGCCACAATATTTTTTACGTCGACATCGAAGGAGAGGAAAGCTCCTTTGAGCTTCAATCCTCCTCTGCTGACATAGGGGTTTTCTCCGCCCTTTACCCTTATCCTGGCATCATGGCGCACAAAGGTTCCAGCCTTGTCGATTCTTTCCTCTCCCACCACAACCAGCCCTGACATTATAAGGGCTTTGGCCTTCTCTCGAGTCACGGCAAAGCCCCTGTCAACCAGCAGCTTATCCAATCTTATTTTCGATTTTTGAGTTTCAAATTTCAAGTTTCTGATTTCCGGGTGTGTCAAAAAGTGTAACTGCTCAGGGTCACAGGTTCACGTATCTGCGGTTCACGGATAAAGAACGATGAAGATTGAATCTGAGTGGTTACATTCAACCTTGATACGCCGGTAAAAAGCCGGAATGGCGGTTTTGGAACTTTTTACAAATCCGTCAACCGTCAATCTGAGCAGTTATGTCAGGATTTTATAATCTCCCGGACGGCACTTGCGATGCCCTCCGTGTCAATGCCATGTTTTTTTCTCAACAGGGCCTGTGTCCCCTGTTCCACGAAATCGTCCCCTATGCCAAGCCTCTTTACAACAACTCCGGAAATTCCGGTCTCTTCAAACAACTCAAGGACGGCGCTGCCGAAGCCACCCATAAGGACATTTTCTTCAACTGTAATAATCTTTTTGAATGAAGTTGCCAGCTCGCACAAGAGAGCCTTATCAAGTGGTTTTACAAAACGGCTGTTAACAACGGTCGCCTGTATATTTTCATCCTTGAGCCTGCCGGCAGCCTCAAGGGAAGGATACACCGTAGAACCTATGGCTATTATAGCCACATCTTTGCCTTCACGGACGATTTCGGCCTTTCCTATCTCAATACTCTCCGGTGCCTGGTCAAGAGGAACGCCCACTCCTTTGCCCCGGGGATACCTTATTGAAACAGGGCCTCCGCATTCTACAGCCGCCTTCAGCATACGCCTGAGTTCATCCTCATCCTTCGGGGCCATAACAATAATGTTCGGGATGACCCGGAGGTAAGAATAATCAAAAAGTCCGTGATGAGTGGGGCCATCGTCTCCAACGATTCCCCCCCTGTCAAGAGCGAAAACAACAGGCAGATTCTGAAGGCAGACGTCATGGAGTACCTGGTCATAGGCCCTCTGCAGGAAGGTGGAATATATGGCAACAACGGGTATAAAACCCTCTGTAGCCATCCCCGCGGCAAATGTAACGCCGTGCTGCTCGGCAATCCCAACATCATAAAACCTTTCAGGGATATCCCTCGCGAACTGGTCAAGGCCTGTTCCGCCTGTCATGGCGGCTGTTATAGCGACAATTGAAGGATTCTCGCGCGCCAATTGCACCATTGTGCGGCCGAACACCTCCATATAAGATGGTATGGAATTATCTGCGGTGACAGTTTTCCCCGTGGCGACATCAAAAGGTCCTACGCCATGAAATCTGGACGGTTCCTCTTCGGCAAAGCTGTAACCCTTTCCCTTTTTAGTAATGATATGGACCAGGACGGGCCTGTCCATGGCCTTGACATTCCGGAGATTTTTTATCAGGTGATCCAGCCTGTGCCCTTCAAGGGGGCCGATATATTTGAATCCAAGTTCTTCAAACAACATGCCCGGAACGATAAAAGCTTTTAAGGATTCTTCAGTCTGCCTTGCAAATTTGATTACATGTTCTCCTACACTGGGTACAGTTTTCAGGAAGCCATGAACTTTTGCCCTCAGTTTCGTAATCTGTTGCCCCGCCATAATGCGATTAAGGTATGACGACAGGGCGCCAACGTTGGGCGAGATAGACATCTCATTATCATTCAATATAACGACCAGGTCTTTCTTTCTTTCTCCAGACCAGTTGAGTCCCTCGAATGCCATTCCAGCGGTCATGGAACCATCTCCAATGACCGCGATTACCTTGGAATCACCGGCCTCAAGACACCCAGCTTCGGCAATGCCGGAAGCGGCGGATATGGAGGTACTGCTGTGCCCCACGCCAAAGGTGTCATAAACACTTTCCGACCTTTTGGGGAAACCACTGATACCCCCCATTGTTCTGAGAGTATGAAAATCATCTCTCCTGCCCGTAATAATTTTATGGGTATATGCCTGGTGTCCCACATCCCAGATAAGCTTGTCCACGGGCGTGTTAAACACGTAGTGGATAGCCAGAGTAAGCTCTACCGCTCCCAGAGATGGCGCAAGATGACCACCGTTTTTGGAAACCACCTCCAGCATCTCCTGCCTGATTTCCCCGGCAAGAATGTTCAATTCTTCAATACTCAGACACCTGATATCTTCAGGGCTGTTTATACTCTTCAATATACCGATTTTTTGATCCATAAAAACCTTCTCCAGATCCTTCGTAGAGTGCCAAATCTTTATTTTTTACAATCTGTTATACACACAGCATGAACTGTCAAGGATAAAGACCTGATAACCATATCAAGGTAACGCCTTTGAAACAAATAGAGACACCTCCCCAACCATAGCAGGAGATGCTATAGTCCAGTGTAAAATACACAAAAAGGATCTAGGAGGTGTCACATGAGAGCTTACGCCGGAATCGATTTACATTCAACCAATAATTATATCGGTATCATCAACGATAAAGATCAACGGCTCTTTAAAAAACGACTGCCCAATGACCTGGATGTTGTTCTTTCCGCATTGGAACCATTTCAACAAGACCTTCACGGCATCGTTGTAGAATCCACCTACAACTGGTACTGGCTGGTAGATGGCCTGCAGGATCATGGCTATACAATCCATCTGGCCAACCCGTCGGCAATCAAACAGTATGAAGGCCTGAAACATACCGATGACCAGTGGGATTTATTCTGGCTTGCCCATCTGTTACGTTTAAAAATCCTGCCTGAAGGATATGTTTATCCGAAAGAAGAACGACCCGTGCGGGATCTGCTTCGCAGGAGAACAATGCTGGTAAGGCAGCGGACAACGCATATATTAAGCCTGCAGAGCATGATTACCAGGAACCTCGGCATAAATATGACAGGCAATGCGATAAAACGCCTTACTGGAGACGATGCCGAAGAACTGTTCAAAGATCCCTGTCTCGTGCTGGCAGCTACTAACAACATCTCAGTCATGAAGTTTCTGACAGAGAGGATTCGTCTTATCGAACAATCAGTTCTTTCAAGAGTCAAACTACGAGAAGAGTTTGCACCGCTGCTCACACTCCCGGGGATTGGAAAGATCCTGGGCCTGACCATTATGCTGGAAGTGGATAACATCAATCGTTTTCCAAAAGTCGGCAACTATTCATCATACTGCCGGTGTGTAAAGAGTGAACGAATCTCGAACGGTAAGAAGAAGGGTGCCGGCAACACCAAAAACGGTAACAAGTATCTTTCCTGGGCATATGTGGAAGCGGTTCATCATGCGATACGATTATATCCATATGCCAAAAGTTTCTACCAGCGGAAGAAGGCACAGACAAATGGTATAGTCGCTGTTAAGGCGCTGAGTAACAAACTCTGCCGCGCATCATATTATGTTATGCGTGATCAGGTGCCGTTTGATAAGGAGAAACTGTTTCGATCATGAAAACGGCTGCAGCAGTGAACCGGTAGAGGGGTTGGTGAGAAGCCATAAGATTTGATTGGAGCCTGCTGCATCCACAGATATACAGGTACTGTTTTGGTTTATTCTGTCTGATTCGCCCATGTCGTGAGCTTTCATGGGGTTGGTTAATAACCATAAGATCTGTGACATAACCATTGGACACGGCATGGAACCGATGGTTTTCTGGGGTCCAGAAATGGACCAGGGGCTGATGTCATAATATAACAGCCTTGATCCCGATGGGTGACTGGTGCGTATCAGAAATACATTGATCGCGAACCGATAAGATTGAAGTAACGGGTACGAACGGAAGGATAAAGCAAAGCTGCGCCGAAATGCCCACTTGATGGACAAGCAAAAAAGAAGATCTATTTTTGTAGTGGAGAGGTGTGTTTTTTACTTGACCTCACCTTGAATGAGTGACCCCAATTTTCCAAGTTCTTTGAAAACCGGAGCCTATGTGGTTTTCAGTTTCTTAAAACAACTGGATTCCGACTTTCGTCGGAATAACGGAAAAGAGAAATCCGGGGACCTTTCACTCGACCCCTCGAATCTTGGAACCCTTGACCACGCAAGCGTTATGACTTTCGCTCAGCGATAAACCTCGCTATCATTCTCAGAGGCAGCGCCTTTTCATCAAAACGGTTTATATCCGACAGCGCATCTTCCACAAGTTTTCGCGTTCTTTTTTTTGATTCTTCAATGCCGATCAGCGCGGGATAGGTCGCTTTTTTGCTGTCCTCATCACTACCGGTGTTTTTCCCCAGGATTTCTCTACTGCTTTCAATATCCAGTATATCATCGGCTATCTGGAAGGCAAGTCCCGTCTTTCTTCCATATTCCGAGAGAGCATTCAGATCATCTTTACCGGCGCCGGCTGCTATCGCCCCCGCCCGTATGGATACTGTTATAAGCGCCTGTGTTTTGTTAATGTGTATGTAGTTCACCTCTTCCATACCCACTTCTTTGCCTTCTGCCCTCAGGTCTGCAACCTGACCACCTATCATGCCCTGAAATCCCGCGGCTGTCGAAATTTCATGGATTATGGACAGACTTTTTTCAGGGGATATTCCCGTGGTTTTCCCGGACAGGAGTGAAAAGGCCTCTGTGAGAAGGGCGTCTCCGGCGAGGACTGCCACACCCTCACCGAACACCTTGTGATTTGAGGGTTTACCCCTCCTGTAATCATCATCGTCCATCAACGGCAGGTCGTCATGTATCAGGGAATAGGTGTGAATCATCTCGATGGCACATGCGATGGGCAACACGGCATCCTCTCTGCCTCCAACCGCTTCCGCGGAAGCCACGCACAGAACAGGCCTTATTCTCTTTCCGCCGGCAAACAGAGAATATCTCATGGATTCGGAGATTTCAGAAGAAAATCCGTCTCTTTCGGGAAAATATTCCTCAAGGGCTCTGTCAACAAGATTCTTTTTTGTTTCGAGATATTCTTCAAGCAACATTTTACGGTTTTTCACCATCTTTTCCCTCAAACGGCCTGGTATTTAATGTGTTTTCCTCTTTGAGAAGGATATTGACTTTTCTCTCCGCCTCATCAAGCTTATCAGCACAAAAGCGGGAAAGCTTGATTCCTTCTTCAAAGGCCTTCAACGATTCTTCGAGAGACATATTTCCATCTTCCATCTTTTTTACAATTTTTTCCAGCTCTTCCATGGCCTTTTCAAACTTTTTCTCTGTCATTGTCTTGCTCCTTCAAAATTCCGGATACCTTTGCCTTGAAGCTTCCCGATGAAACCTTCACATCGACACTATCGTCCACCGCTAACATAGCCGCATCCCTGACGATGGTTCCGTCAGACGATCTTACTATACCAAAACCTCTCTTCAATACGGAAAGGGGGCTCAGATTATTTAATGCGGACATATTTTTCTGGAGCATGCCTTTCAGATTGTCCATATAAAACCGGGTTCGTGCATCCAATTCTTTTCTTATGTTTTCAACCCCGCGACGCAATTCGTGAATCCTTGTCACGGGGGTCAGGCGTATCAGCATCCTGTTCGCGGGGAGAAAGATGTTCTCTTGCATTTCGAGGACACGCCGCATTCCTCCTGACAGTCGGGTGTTCCAGTCATCCAGACCAATGCGCAGGTCCGAAATCTGTCCCCTCGGATCGCGCAAGCCCTTTACAATAAAATCCAGCCTGTTTCCCAATTCACGCAGAAACACACTGCGGGCATTTATTAATCGTGATTTTAATCTTCGGGTTCTCTCGACCAAATCTTTCCTGTCCGGCACAACCAGCTCAGCGGCGGCGGAGGGGGTCGGCGCCCTGAAATCGGCTACAAAATCGGCGATGGTGAAGTCAATTTCATGGCCAACAGCCGATATGACAGGGATTTTTGAGAAGTGAATAGCCCGAGCGACTCTTTCGTCGTTAAAACAGAACAGGTCCTCAAGCGATCCCCCGCCCCTGGTGACAATAATCACATCCACACCGACTGAATTCAGATTTGATATGGCATCGCATATCTCTATGGGTGCCTCTGCCCCCTGCACAGCCGCGGGGGCAATGGTGATATCAATGGATGAAAATCTCCTGCTTGTGATATTCAATATGTCTCTGATGGCCGCGCCTGAAGGAGATGTGACTATCCCGATTTTCTCCGGCAGAAATGGGATGCTCTTTTTATGAGAAGGGTCAAACAAACCCTCTTTTCCCAGACGTTCCTTGAGCTGTTCGAAGGCCATTTGAAGGGCCCCAAGACCCTTCGGTTCCGCGGCATCTATGATGAGCTGGTACTCGCCCCTTGCGGGATAGACATTCAGCTTTCCCCTGCAGACTATCTTCATTCCGTCTTCAAGATCAAAGCCTATCCTGCCCGCCGCACTCCTGAAAGCAACCACCCTTATCTGGCTACTCTCATCCTTGAGGGTAAAATACACATGGCCCGAGGCGGGGCGGCGAAGATTGGAAATTTCGCCTGTGACCCATATGGTGTCGAAACCGGATTCCAGGAGTCCTTTTATGGCTCCGGTCAGTTCTGTAACCGTAAGTATGTCTTTCATAAGAATTCCAAGTGAAATATTTATCCATCAAGGTTCCACAACTATTTAGTTGACATCTTCATGCTCTTGTTGTCAATTATACCTTTGAAAGGAGATGAAATCGCTATGGATAGAAACATTGTCAATACCATCAAAGCACCCAAGCCGGTGGGTCCATATTCCCAGGCGGTCAAAGCCAACGGCTGGCTGTACATATCCGGGCAGATCCCCATTAACCCGGAAACCGGAGAGCCTGTGAAAGGGCCATTTGAGCTTCAGGCGCGCACAGTGCTGAATAATCTCAAGGAGATACTGGAAGCAGGGGGATCAGGACTTGACCGCGTTGTAAAGGTCATGATTTTCCTGACGGACATGGAGTGTTTCACACAGCTTAACGATATCTACACGGAGTATTTTGGAAAGTCCCGCCCGGCCAGGGCCTGCGTGGAAGTAAGCCGCCTGCCTAAAGATGCCACCATAGAGATAGAAGCAGTCGCCCTTTGTGATTAACTTGCCGCCGCATAAACAAGGGATCGAAATCCCCTGATATATCTGACCCCTTACTTGGTTCCTCCTTTTATTTCTCTCCTTCGCGAGGTTCCGCGCATTCTCTTTAATACATTATCTTCAATCTGCCTGGCCTGTTTTACCATATCACTCATCTCGGCTTCTTCTCCCGGGTTCAGCGCCTGATCCGCCTTTTCGCTGATCCCGAAACGCATTCTCAAAACCTTCTCCTCTCTTGGTGTCAGAGTGGACAGTATTTTCCTGGTCTGCTGGGCAAGATCCATGCTCATAGTGGCATCAGAAGGGGACATGATTTTCTTGTCCTCTATAAAATCTCCGAGAGAGCTATCCTCTTCCTCTCCTATGGGTGTCTCCAGGGATATCGGCTCCTTGGCAATTTTTAATACCTTTCTCACTTTATCCAAAGGAAATTCCATCTTCTCTGCGATCTCGGCGGGGGTGGGTTCTCTCCCCAGTGCCTGAACCAGATACCGCGAAGTCCGGATAAGCTTGTTTATGGTTTCAATCATATGTACCGGGATTCTTATCGTTCGCGCCTGATCCGCTATAGCCCTTGTAATGGCCTGCCGTATCCACCATGTCGCGTAGGTGGAAAATTTATACCCTCTCTGGTATTCGAATTTTTCAACGGCTTTCATCAACCCTATATTCCCCTCCTGAATAAGATCCAGGAATTGCAGTCCTCTGTTCGTGTATTTTTTGGCAATGCTTACAACCAACCTGAGGTTCGCCTTTACCAACTTCCTCTTTGCCAGTTCTGCCTCCAGTTCTCCCCTTTTCATAGAAGTGACTACCAGTTTCAGCGTTTCTTTGGATGCGCCGATTTTTCCCGTTAGCCTCTTCCGGTCATTGCGCGCCTGCCGGATTATCCTTTCGTACTCCACTAATTTTTCAACTGGGATGCCTGTCTCTTCGGAAATCTGTTTCTCTTCGCCATTTCTCATCCGGGAGAACATCTTATCCAGCGTATTAAGCGACATTCCCGTCCGTTTCCTGCATGTTGCTATTTCCCGCTCACCTCTGCTAATATCGGCAACGACTTTTTTAAGCTCCTGAACCATCGCATTTATGCGCCTCTTACTGAAATTTATATTCGTACAGAGCTTTATGATTTTTCTGAGATTTTTTTCCAGTTCCTTTTTTATCTCTTCCTTCTCAAAATCATCTAAATCTTTTCTTTTCAACTCTGCCTTCAGCATGGTATTTCGTGCATCCAACTTTGCCACCCTGCCAGCAAGTCTTTGCACCCTTTCCCGATGCACATTCTCTTCAGTAAAACCATTTTCGTCTTCAAGATTATCAACAACTGTTTTTACCTTTATCTTGTCGTCTCTGAGTCCGTTTCCTATATCCACAGCCTTTTTTATAAAGAGCGGCAGGCTGAAAAGGGTTTCTTTAATTCTTTTTTCTCCCTTTTCAATCCTTTTTGCTATCTTTACCTCTTCCTCACGGCTAAGCAGAGGCACAAGACCCATCTCCCTCAGGTACATCTTTACGGGATCTCCTGTCTTGCCCAGCGCGGCCAGGGGCAGAGGTAATATTCCATTCTTTACTTTTCCCGGCTCTTCCTGGGTTTTAGCGACCGGTTTACGGGTAAATTTTCCATTTTTGTCAACATCGACAATTTCAATATTTTTCTCATGGAAAAGCATCAATATATTGTCTATCTGTTCTGAAAATATAATGTCGGACGACAGGGCATTATTGATATCATCATAAGTGAGAAACCCCTTCCCTGTACCCAGCGAAATAAGCTTGTTTACCTCATCCGAGTTGATTGTCTTTTTCATTTTTGGTTAGTCCTCTCTCTTCTTTTAGCAATCTATTTCTCTCCCGCAACAGGCTGTCGCTCAACTCTCTGTCATCCATCTCCCGTGCGCGGATCAGTCTTCTTTTCAATGCATTATGCCTGTTCTTATACCACTTGTTTTTTATCTGCCTGATATTATCATCAAAGACCCGTTCGACAATTTCTCTGTCCAGAACAGGATGTTCCATCATCAACTTTAAGAGCTGTTCCTTCTCAGAACAATCTTCCAAGTCTCCGACAAGGCTGGCAGCATCACCGGTTTTACCCGTTATTGCATCGCCCAGTTTTTTCAACGTTTCCGAGACAAAACAATCCAGAATATCCTCCCGAGTCACCAGTGGGATTTTTTCAGGATACTCCATCATCATATAAATAAGGTTTAATTCTACCATGTCAACTTTTTCCGCTTTTTTCCCCGGAGACGCGGATTTCGTGGCGGTTTTGTGATTAGCAGATGCCCTCCTTATTTTGTCCTTCAAAAGTTTCTGGTCAATGCCAAGTTTTTCAGATACCCTTTTTATGAACAAGTTTCGTTCAACCGGATCGCTTATTGTGCTTATGAAAGAGATTGATTCCCTGATAGCATCCAGATTGTTTTCAAGCGTATCTCTGTTGCCCATTATTTTCTCTATATAGTAGTCTACCATCATTGGGGAATGGGCTATAATGTTCTCCATGGCCTCTGAACCAAATTTCTTTACATAGTCATCAGGGTCATGTCCTTCGGGGAGAACGACCACCCTGGCATGCATATTCTCCTCAAGAAAAAGTTTCAGGCTGCGCTCGACCGCATGTCTCCCCGCTTCATCAGAATCAAATATGACGGCAACATTCCGCGTAAATCGCCTGATCAGTTCGACCTGTTCCCTGGTCAGAGCGGTGCCCAGCGTTGCCACCACATTACTCACCCCCGTATCCAGTAAGGAGAGAAGATCAATATATCCCTCCACAATTATAACGTAATCCTTATCGCGGATGCTGTCCTTTGTTCTGTACATGCCATACAGAACCCGGCCCTTTGTATATACAGGAGACTCGGGCGAGTTCAGATATTTAGGCATGTCGTCACCGAGAGCCCGCCCACCGAAAGCCACAACTCTACCGCTTAGATCTTCTATCGGGAAAATTAATCTCCCGCGAAACCGGTCATAGAACCTGCCATTATTTTTAGATATGATAAGGCCGGTTTTTTCGACAAGCCCGAGAGGAACTTTTCTGCCTTCAAAATAGTTGACAAGGTGACTCCATCCCTCCGGGGAATAACCCAGGCGAAATTCTCTGGTTATAGCAGCCCCCAGCTTTCTTTTGTCAAGATAATCGCGAGCTGCCCGGCCATTATCAGAAGAAAGCTGCCCGGAAAACCAATCCGCCGCCAGCGCGCTTATTCTGTTCAGCTTCTCCTTCTCGCTTGCCACTGTCCTTTCCGCGCCTGTCATCTTTCTGACAGGTATCTCGATGCCGGCTTTATTGGCCAGATATCTTGCCGACTCGGCAAAACTCGTGCCGTTTATTTTCATCAGAAAGGCGAAGACATCGCCACCCTCTCCGCAACCAAAGCAGTAAAATATCTGTTTTTCGGGATTAACGCTGAAAGATGGTGTTTTCTCCTTGTGAAAGGGGCAGAGACCTACAAAATTTCTACCAGCCTTCTTCAGGGTAACATACTCGGAGACAAGATCCACGATATTTACCCTGCTTTTTATTTCTCCGATCTTTTCCTGAGGAATATATCCCTTCAATCTATTCTTACCTCTATGGATAAATGCATTGCTCAGGATAATCGCGTTTTGACCGCCTCGCCTACAGCTTTTCCATCGGCTTTTCCGGTTAACCTGGGCATAAGAAGTTTCATAACCTTTCCCATATCTCGGATGCCCACGGCGCCCGCTTCTTCTATGGCATTTTCAATCTCCGCTTTTATCTTTTCTTCCGACATCTGTTCCGGCATGAAATTCTGGATTACCTTGATCTCGGCTTCCTCTTTTTCTACGAGTTCCTGTCTTCCTCCATTTCTGAATTGTTCAATAGAGTCCTTTCTCTGCTTTATCATAGAGGATAACACCTGCAGGATTTCCTTTTCGCCAAACTGATCCTTTAAATCTATTTCCTTGTTATGCAAAGCCGATTTGATCATACGAAGCACAGATAACTTAGCCTTATCTTTATCTTTAGCGGCTTTGATCATTTCGCTCGACACACGTTCTCTTATGCCCATCTCATTTCCACCTTTCTTTTTTTCTGCAACGGGGATGTGACTACACAGAATGTCTTTCTTCTTCGTGTCTTCGAATCTGAGCGTTATCCCATCTCATCACTTAGTTTTCTGCCTCCCAGAATATGAATGTGAAGGTGAAAGATTATCTGGCCGCCATCTTCATTACAATTGATAACTGTTCTGAAACCCTTTTTGTCGACCCCCTTTATTTTCGCGATTTCCTGCACCGCTGAAATCATCTCATCCATCATGCCGTTCGATACATCCATAAGAGTTGCCACATGTACCCTGGGCACAACAACGACATGAACGGGGGCCATCGGATTGATATCGTCAAATGCCAGAACATTTTCGGATTCATAAACAATGTTAGCTGGTATCTCTCCATTTGCAATCTTACAGAATATACAATCCTCCATCTGACAATCCTCCTTTTCAACCCCTCAACGCGGAAACTCTGGCAATAGCTTCTTCCAGTTTTAATGCCCCGGTGTAAATAGCTTTTCCTGTAATTACACCCATTATTCCCGAATCTGCCGCTTCAAGCAGCCTTTCAATATCATGGATGTCCGCGACACCACCGGAGGCAATTATCGGTATATCCACAGATTCCGCAAGCATTTTTGTGGATTCTATGTTCACGCCCGATTCCATGCCGTCCCGCTGTATATCGGTATATATGATTGAGTTCAGCCCGTATTCCTCATAGCCTGACGCGATCTCCGCGGGAGACTGATTAGTGCTTTCAGTCCATCCCTCAACCGCGACCCTGCCGTCACGCGCGTCAATGGCAAGGATAATGCGCCCTCTGTAGTTAGCACACGCGTCGAGAACAAACTTTTTATCCTTCAGGGCTACTGTCCCCAGTATGACATAATTGACGCCCATATTTATATAATTATCAACGGTTTTCATATCCCTTATCCCGCCACCCACCTGCAGGGTCACGTCCACCGCGCGGGCAACTTTTCTGATAACGTTCATATTCCGGGGGGATCCGTCACGAGAACCGTCAAGATCAACCACATGGATGCGCTTCGCTCCCTTTTCCTGCCATTTCACGGCGATATCCACGGGATGATCCGAATAAACGGTAGACAGGTCAAAATCACCTTGAAGAAGACGCACACATTTGCCATCTTTCAAATCTATAGCAGGGATTATGAGCAATTATGAATCTCCCTTCAAATTCGGGAAGCCCTTTAAGATCTCTTTGATACCTTCCCGTGACAATTCTTCAGCGGTAAGCCATTTTCCCCCACCTTTTATAAAGGGCAAGATATCAAAGATATTCTCCATCAGTGAACTCTGAGTCTTGTCGAATACGCCTTTCCATACCGATACGCCACTCTTAACATCGATAAGATGCACGCAGAAAGCCACCGAAGCCGGCTTTTCCGCGGAATAATCAAAGCCCTTCCTCTCCACATAGTAAAAGAGGTATCCGGCAACAATCCCGTCCGCTCCGATCTCTCTTCCAACTTCTGTCAATATCTCCGTGGGAGATTTTCCCAACAGGACGGCGGAAACCTTCCTATAAACACCGTCCACATACCCGGGTGGTATCAGGGAATATTGACCGGAAGATTCAAGCCCTTTCAGAAAAATTTCTTCTGTCTTTTTCTCCGGGTTTCCCGCGAAATTACATGTCCTGAAAGTCGTTCCACAAACAGGACACCGGATAACCCTGATGTCAGGATCATCCGAAGTTATCGCCTGAAAGGGAACAACAGCAATCTTCTTTAACCCGGAGACAGCTTTCCGGTGAAGGGTGTTTGCTCCACCGGTATTTTTAGAAACACATCCGGTAAGTAGCGCGATAAATATCACTCCGCAGAGAAGAAGCCGAAAAAAATAAAAGGAGAGGTGTTTTTTTATGATTATCATTTCTCGTCATGTCCCCGGATAGAGAGGGTTAGGAACCCGTCCGAGAATAGATTCCTATATACTTCCCTTTGTTGACAGCACGCCCTTGATCCGGTCATCTATACGGACAGCATTTTTCAAAGCGCGAGCAAACGCCTTAAAGATAGCCTCCGCTATGTGGTGAGGATTCTTACCATATATGACATTTACGTGCAAGGTTATTCCCCCGTGATCCGAAAAGGATTTAAAGAACTCCTCAAGGAGAATAGGGTCAAAATCTCTTATCTTCTTGCCGCCAAAATCGACCCGAAAAACCAGATAAGGTCTTCCGGAAATATCAATACAGACATGACACAGGGTTTCGTCCATGGGCACAAAGGCGGTGCCGTAACGGCTTACCCCCTTTTTGTCTCCGATGGCTCCTTTTACCGCTTCTCCGAGGCATATGCCTATATCTTCCACAAGGTGATGGTAATCTACATCTGTGTCTCCACTACCCTTCACATTCAAATCAATAAAACCGTGTTTCGCGAAAAGATCGAGCATGTGATCAAGAAATGGTATCGTCGTGGCTATTTCCCTCGCCCCTTCCCCATCGAGATTTATCTCCACAGCGACATCCGTCTCTGTGGTTTTCCTGATTATTTTTTTATTTCTGGCCATAATATCGAGTCTCCTTTTACAATACCTTATTAAGAGGATATTCTATTATGCCTTCAGCCCCGGCTTCCCGGAGAAGAGGTATCAGTTCTCTTACGATGCTGCGATCTATAACGGCTTCGACGGCGAACCAGTTCTCGTCATATAATCCTGAAGTAGTGGGCGCTTTGAGAGAAGGAAGCAACAGGACAACCCCCCCGAGATTTTCCCTGGCAACATTCATCTTAAGTCCAATCTTGCCCATGGCCATAAGCGATCCCCCGAGGAGAATGCTTATCTGCTCTATTTTTTTCCTCTTCCATGGATCATCCCATGCCTTTCTGTTGGCAATCAGCTGGGTATTTGTCTTCATAAGTTCATGAATGATTTTTAATTTGTTTGCCTTCAGAGTGCTCCCCGTTTCTGTAACCTCCACTATCGCGTCCACAAGGCCCTCGACCACCTTGGCCTCTGTAGCGCCCCAGGAAAATTCCAGATGAGCGTCTATTTTTCTCTCTTTAAGGTAATTCCTGGTAACATTCACCAGTTCCGTGGATATTTTTTTCCCGGACATATCTTCTATGGTCTTTATCGGAGAATCTTCTTTTACTACAAGCACCCATCTGGCCTGCCGTGTAGATGCCTTTGAATAAACGAGATCCTGAACCACAATAACATCGGACTCGTTTTCCAGTATCCAGTCTTTTCCGGTAAGACCAAGGTCAAGCGTCCCATCATCAACATACCGGGACATTTCCTGCGCTCTTATAAGAGCGCAGGAAATATCTTCATCATCGATATCGGGGAAATAGCTTCTGGAATCATAGGTTATGGACCATCCTGCCTTTTTAAAAAGCTCAATCGTGTTGGATTCAAGGCTTCCCTTTGGTATTCCCAGCTTTAATTTTCTCATTTTTTATAAACTTCCTCCGGATCAAATACCCTCTCACTGATTATTTCCATTTCTCCATTTGTCACCCTTCTGTAAAAACAGGATCTATAGCCCATATGACATGCCGCTCCACCCACCTGGTCCACCTTCAGGACAACTGTGTCAAGATCGCAATCCACAAGGATCTCCCTGACAATCTGGATGTTACCCGATGTTTCGCCTTTGATCCAGAGGGACTCTCTTGATCTGCTCCAGTAAGTTGCCCGACCTGTTTCCAGCGTTTTCAGCCATGCCTCCCTGTTCATGTAGGCCAGCATCAAAACATCATTCGTCTCGTAGTCCTGGGCCACGACAGGAATAAGCCCCTCTCCCTTTTCAAAATCAAGTTTCACCAATGGTATCCTTCCCCCGATCCTCCACGGAACCGAGAATCTGTCATATAAAATGAAGTTTATCTGAAAGCCTGTAAAGCTAATCTAAAATTTCTTTTTAGGCAAGTCCTTTTTCTCTATTTTGAACTTGCCTGTGCCTTATTTTTATGTTAGCTGTACCTACTGAAGATATTAACTTAGACATGTCTTTGTCACAACAGTCATGGTAAAATTCAAATTTTGTTAGAGGGAGGATATAGAATCATGAAGGTATTGATAGGTGGTATTATAGGAGCGGTCTTGGGACTTATCGGGTTGGGAATCTGGTGGGGACCTTTTCTTGGTCTTCTTGCAGGCGGGATCCCGATCATTCTTTTGCTGGGAGGTGCTCTTGCCATATATGTCGGTTATGATGAGATAAAGGACCAGATGAAGTCGAAAAAAGAGGAAAAAGCAAGCGAGGTGGATCTGGAAGCTGCCAAAGAAGAACTGCAGAAGGCAAAGGCTGAGGCGGAAAAGTACAAAGCAGAACTGGAGAAAACAAAAACCGTAGACAAGGCAGAGCCAGTGAAAGCAAAGGCCACAAAGAAAAAATAGTATAACTGTTTAGGAAAATAAAACTGCCTGGGTTAAAATATCAGATTTTTTGTTTCTATGTGAAGATGTATATCGTGGTACAGTGTCCGGGTAGTCGGGATCGGCTCATTGATGATTCTGTAAATCCGAGTTATCATAAAAGTTACATTCTTTCAGAGGTTGCAAATAATATTTGACAAGTTGGAGGAAATCAGTTACGTTTTTAAAACCGGATAAAAGTTATGGATAATAAAACTTCAATTTTCCCGCCAACCATTTTCTGCCGCAAGAACTATATGTATTAATGCCTGCTTTTTGCCCTTGACCGGGCAGGAAAGCAGGCCATCCAGATTTGTATTTTCTGTTGCGTATCTACATTTACCACAGGTGTTGTTTTGCTACCCATGAAGGGAGCAAAGTTTAGGGCAAAATAGTATTTGAGAGGGAAAAGTCTATGAAAAAAAATCTTCTGATAATTTTGATGATAGGGATGGCGGCATTTTTAGTGACAACAGGTTGCCAGAAAAAAGAAAAAACAACGGAACTGACTTACAGCATATTTTTTCCACCCGCCCACAGCCAGTGTAAAGCGGGCGTGTCATGGGCCAAGGAGATAGAAAAACGTTCCGACGGAAGAATAAAGATCACCGTCTTTCCGGGGGGAACCCTGACGAAGGCAAATCAGTGTTACGACGGTGTTGTAAAGGGGATATCGGATATAGGGATGTCCTGCTTCGCTTACACACGGGGACGTTTCCCGGTCATGGCAGCCGTTGATCTTCCTCATGGTTATCCCAACGGTAAAGTGGCTACCCGTGTAGCCACTGAATTTTACAAGAGTATGTCGCCGAAGGAACTTGATGATGTCAAAGTTCTTTATATACATGGTCATGGTCCTGGATTGCTGCACACAAAGAAACCCGTTAGAACATTGGAAGATATGAAAGGAATGAAGATACGTTCGACAGGGTTGAGCGCCAAGGTCGTAAAGGCCCTCGGCGGAGTGCCCGTCGCAATGCCCCAGGGGGCCACATACGAGGCCCTGCAAAAGGGCGTAGTTGAAGGTACCTTTACACCCATAGAGACTCTTAAGGGATGGAGACAGGCGGAAGTCGTCAAATGCACGACAGAATGCCCCGGCGTCGGCTATACTACCTCCATGTTTGTAGTGATGAATCTCAAAAAATGGAACGCCCTGTCAAAGGATCTCCGGAAAATGATTGAAGAGGTAAGTGCGGAATGGGTCGACGTACACGGAGAAGCCTGGGACAAAGGTGATGATGAAGGACGCGCGTATACCTTAAGCAAGGGCAACGAGATCATTGCACTCTCTGAAGAGGAAAACAGGCGATGGGCAGAGGCGGTAAATCCTGTTATTGAAGACTATATAAGTGCCACCGAAGAAAAAGGGTTGCCGGGAAAGAAAGCCGTGGCGCTGGTAAAAGAACTCATAGACAAATACAGCAAGTAAAAAACAAAAAATCGGGGCCGGGAATAGGGGATTAGCGTTTGCCATGAAATCAGACGTTTAACCCCGAAGCCCGCAACTCAAAACTATATGTTACGTCTGGAAAAACAGCTCTATAATTTCAGCAGCGCGTTCAACTGGCTGGCTGCGGGTGCCATCATGATCATGATGCTGCTCACATGCGCCGACGTGTTACTGCGTCTTTTCCGCCACCCTATTCCCGGAACGTATGAAGTTGTGGGCCTTATGGGAACCGTTGGTGTTTCCTTCGCCCTGGCTTATACCACGGCAAAAAGGGGTCATATAATGGTGGAGTTTTTGACTAACAAGATGCCAAAGAAGGCGCAACTTATTGTTGCCGCAGCCGGAGAATTCTTCAGCGCCTTACTGTTCGGAATGATAACGTGGCAAAGCGCCTTATATGCCTTGGATCTGAAACATACCAGCGAAGTTTCTCTCACTATCGAAATGCCTGTATATCCGTTCGTTTTCAGTATAACGATTGGCTGCCTTCTCGTGTCTCTTATTCTTGCAGCGGACTTCTACAAATCATTAAAGAGGATTAAAGGGTGAGCCCTACAGCAATAGGCCTTATCGGTATTGCCGCTCTTTTTGTACTGATATTTCTGAGAATACCTGTCGGCTTCGTCATGGCGGCGGTGGGCTTTTTAGGTTTTGGCTGTATTGTTTCTTTCGACGCATCCATGAACATGATCGCGAAAGACCTCTTCTCCGTCTTTGGATCTTATAACCTGACAGTGATACCCCTCTTTGTGCTGATGGGACAGCTTGCGTATCATTCCGGAATAAGTAAAAGATTATTTAACGCAGCCTATAAATTTATCGGTCATTGGCCCGGGGGACTTGCCATTGCAACCATCGGGGCATGCGCGGCCTTTGCGGCCATCTGCGGTTCCACAAATGCGACAGCCGCAACCATGGGCGCGGCAGCCCTCCCGGAAATGAAAAGATACAATTATAAACCGGAGCTTGCCACCGGGGTGGTCGCCGCAGGCGGGGGCTTGGGTATCCTGATTCCTCCGAGTGTAATATTCATTGTCTACGGGATACTTACAGAACAATCCATAGGAAGGCTCTTTATGGCTGGTCTATTACCCGGTATTATCCTTGCCCTCCTTTTTGTTCTTGCTATTGTCATATGGACACACATACGACCGGAACTGGGACCGAAAGGGCCAAAAGCTCCTCTCAGAGAAAAACTGGCATCGCTTTCAGGCCTTATCGAAACCCTGCTCCTGTTCCTGCTGATAATGGGCGGTCTATTCTGGGGGTTTTTTACTCCCACGGAGGCCGGAGCAATCGGTGCCTTTGGTACACTTCTTCTGGCACTTGCAGGCCGCAATCTCACCATGAAAGGATTTATAGCATCCCTCTCTGAAACGACAAGAATATCCTGCATGATCCTCGTAATTGTCGCGGGAGCCACCATATTTGGACACTTTCTTGCGGTAACCAGGATCCCATTCGACATCGCAAGGGGAGTATCGGAAATACAGTTGCCGCGTTATGCCGTCATGCTGATTATTATCATGGTGTATCTGGTGGGGGGATGTGTCATAGATGCGCTGGCGCTCATCATGCTGACAATACCCATTTTTTACCCGGTGGTGCTATTCCTGGGCTATGATCCGATATGGTTTGGTGTCGTAATAGTATTGGTGACCCAGATCGGCGTGATCACTCCACCTGTAGGGATAAACGTTTACGTGGTAAGCGGTGTGGCCAGAGACGTCCCGCTTGAGGTCATTTTCAAGGGAGTGATCCCCTTTCTTGCAGCGCTGATAATAGGCACGCTTCTCCTCATTCCCTTTCCCCAGATCGCCCTTTTTCTTCCGGGTCTAATGGGATAAATTTGAGGGCTCAAGGATTCGAGGATTCAAGGGGTCGAGTGAGAAATCACAAGAAGTTGAATGTCCGGTAAAAGGTATCCAATATGACCAGATTACAAGCGAAAATCTGTTTCTGTCTTCTCCCCGTTGTAATAATTTTTTTTCTCTATGGCTGCTGTTTCTTTCCAAAGAGCAAAGAATATAAAAGAGTGGTTCGGAAGATGGTTGTGACGGCCTACGATGCCGGCCCCGAATCGTGCGGCTGGGAGAGGGAATACTGGTGTATCGGGCCCCCGGTCTACGCCTATGGCCCTCTCAAGGGTAAAAGGAAACAGGTTGGTATCACCGCCGACGGAACAGAGGCAAAGCATGGAACTATCGCGGCAGATACCAGGTTGTATCCCTTTGGCGCCAAGATGTATGTGCCGGGCTATGGTTGGGGCGAGGTACATGATACGGGAAGCGCCATAAAGGGGAATCACATAGACATATTCTTTTCCGACCGCGACGACGCCCTTGAATGGGGGAAACAATATCTGAAGGTGGTTGTTCTACTGCCGAAGTGATCCGGACTTTCTTACGAACATCTCCACAACAAGCAACATGGCTCCGACCGATATAGCCGAGTCGGCTATATTGAAGGCGGGCCAGTGACAGGACCCTATGTAAAGATCGAAAAAGTCCACAACATCTCCGAATCGTATCCTGTCTAATAAATTTCCGGCGGCCCCACCTAATATCAGCGAAAGGGCAAATGTAAGTAGCATCCCGGCTGACTTATTTTTCGCGAGAAACCACAGAATCATTAATATAGCCGCTGCCGACACGACTATCAGGAACAGAGAGCGAAACATGGGGGATGCATTTGCAAAGAGCCCGAAGGCAGCTCCCGGATTTCGCACATAGGTGATGTTGAAGAAGCCGTCGATCACCGGATACGAGGCATGAAGAGACATCACAGAACTTATGTATATTTTGGAAATTTGATCCAGGCCAATGACCAGCAGCAGTGTTATAAAAAAAACGCCATGTTTCTTATTCAAAGGTCTGTGCCCCCTACAGGTTCTCCACACACTTCGCGCAAATGGTTGGATGATTGGCATTTTTGCCTACAGTCTCACTGTAGTTCCAGCACCTTTCGCACTTTGATCCCAGCGCCTTGGAAACTTCTATCTTCAGACCTTCAAACTCCGTGCTTTCGTAAGGGTCGGAAATTTTGTCCGCCGGAACAAGATTTACCTGGGACACAATAAGGAGTGCCTTCATATTATCGAGATAACCCTCCAGAAATGCCTGCAGTTCCTCCGGAGCATGAATATTCACACAACTGTCAAGGGAATGGCCAACCACCTTTTTCTGCCTGGCTATCTCTATGGCCTTTGAGATTTCTCCTTTGACGGCGATAAGCGTCTCCCATTTTTTACCGAGATCTTCATCAAGATATTGAGGATTTATCTCCGGAAACTGTGTCATATGAATACTTTCTTCTTTACCGTCATAATCGGGCATATTCGACCATATTTCCTCGGATGTAAAGACAAGCACCGGCGCCAGGAGCCTTGTCATGGCATCAAGGATGATATACATCGCGCTCTGCGCGGATCTTCTTTCTCTTGCCCTGGCCTTTGAGGTATAAAGCCTGTCTTTCAGGACATCCAGATAGAGGGCGCTGAGATCGACACTGCAGAAATTGTACAGTGTGTAGTAAACAGCATGGAACTGGTAGCTTTCATACGCGTTCCTCACCCTCTGGATGATTTCCTGGAGGCGGTAGAGCGCCCACCTGTCTATCTCCTCCATATCTTCCACGGAAACCATATCCTTCTTACAATCAAAATCATACAGGTTGCCTAGTATATATCTGCTCGTATTACGAATTCGCCTGTATGCCTCAACGAGACGTTTCAGTATCTCATCGGATATTCTGATATCGGCGGTGTAATCCTCAGCGGCAACCCACAGACGCAGTATCTCCGCCCCATATTGATCAACCATCTTCTGGGGATCTATAAAGTTGCCCAGTGACTTGGACATCTTCTTGCCCTCTCCATCCACTACAAAACCATGAGTGAGCACGTTCTTATAGGGCGCTCTGCCCCGAGTTCCTACTGACTCCAGAAGGGAGGAATGGAACCATCCCCTGTGCTGGTCACTCCCCTCCAGGTACATGTCACAGGGCGATCCGAGATCATCCCTCTTTTCAAGCACTGCCGCGTGACTCACCCCGGAATCAAACCAGACGTCAAGGATATTAGTCTCCTTCTTGAAATCTGTTCCACCACAGGTCGGGCATACAACCCCGTCGGGAAGGAGATCGTTTGCGTCTCTCTCGAACCATATATCAGTGCCATGTTCTCTGACCAGGGCGGCAACATGATCCAGGATTTCTTTAGTGGCCAGATAGTTCCCGCAATTCTCGCAGTAGAATACCGTAATGGGAACTCCCCATGAACGCTGTCGCGATATGCACCAGTCGGGCCTGTTTTCTATCATCCCGTATATGCGGTCGCGTCCCCATGAAGGAAACCAGTCAACGCTGTCGATGGCCTTGAGCGCCTTCTCACGCAGACCATTTCTCTCCATCGAAATAAACCACTGCTCCGTTGACCTGAAGATAATGGGATTTTTACACCTCCAGCAGTGCGGATACTGGTGCTCTATATCCATAGTACCCAGAAGCGCTCCTACTTCTCTCAGCTTTTTATTCACCGCATCATTCGCGTCAAACACAAACTGGCCGGCAAAAAAATCTACATCGGGAGTAAACCTGCCGTCATCATCTACCGGCGCATAGACATCCAATCCATATTCAAGACCTATCTCATAGTCTTCCTGCCCATGGCCCGGGGCGATATGGACACATCCCGTTCCGGCCTCCAGGGTCACGAAGGGTGCAAGTATCAGTACGCTGTCACGTTCGATAAAGGGGTGCCTGCATTTTAATCCCTCTATAACGCTGCCTTTAAACTCATCCAGGACTTCATATTCCTTTCCTTTGAAGCCAAAGGCATCCAGACAGTAGTCCTGCAGGTCTTTCGCGAAGATCAACACTTCTCCCTCGACCTTGACCGCCACATAATCAAAATCTTCATGCAGAGCGATGGCAAGATTGGCGGGAATTGTCCAAGGCGTAGTCGTCCAGATGACCACACTGATCTTCTCGCCGGAAAGGCTGGGAAGCACGCCGGATATGTCAGACGTCATCGGGAATTTTACATATATGGAAGGCGTCATATGATCGGCATATTCCACCTCCGCCTCGGCGAGAGCCGTCTTACACGAGGCACACCAGTAGACCGGTTTTTTCCCCTTGTAAACATCACCGCTCAGGAGAAGTTTACCGAACTCCTCAATTGTTGTAGCCTCATAATCATAGTCCATAGTTATGTAGGGGTTGTCCCATTCACCAAACACGCCAAACCGCTTGAACTGTTTTCTCTGAATGTCAACGAATCCGTTGGCGTAGCTGCGGCAGAGTCTTCTCTTTTCCGCCTGTGGCATGGTATGCTGTTTCTCGCCCAGTTCCTGATCCACCTGATGTTCTATGGGAAGGCCGTGACAGTCCCATCCCGGGACATATACACAGTCAAAACCAACCATATTCTTTGACTTTATTACAATATCCTTTATGACTTTGTTTAGCGCCGTACCAAGATGTATGTCCCCGTTAGCATAGGGAGGGCCGTCATGGAGGATATATTTTCCCCGTCCCTTTGACACCGTTCTTATTTTTCCATAGATATCCATCTCTGCCCATTTTTCAAGCAGTTCCGGCTCCTTCCGGGCCAGATTCGCCTTCATTGAGAAACCGGTCTTTGGCAGATTCAGTGTGTTTTTGTAATCCATTTCCATCTCCTGAGTATATATCCTTAAATTTATTAACTCATCTTAATAACACAATTTACCGTAAACAGGCAACACTTTAACCGGGAAATGTCAGAGACAAGCAACCTGTCCGGATTTGCGGGACCGACTTCATCCGTTATTTGGATCAAGTCGGCTCATCGTATTCCGCGGGGGATTGATGAAAGGCACAGCCCTAGCCAGTTGCACCATATGTTGATGCTGATGATGTTAAGATGGGGGCGTCATTTAAAAATCTCCGGTCAATCTTACTGCCCACTGAAATTCATTCTCCCGGGCATTATCCGGAGTGAGCTTCAAAGCTTCATCAAAATTGTTTATATATTTATTCGTGGTCTTGGTACTGAGAGCAGCCGGGAAATTTACGGCTGCTCTCAGCAAAAGAGTGTTTTTAGACAGCGTGCTGATTAAAATTCGCTATCTTTCTGCTGCAAGGCGACCACGCCGGTCCTTGCGATCTTATCAATACCAAGGGGTTTGAGGAGATTGATGATTGTTCCCATCTCTTCCCTGCTTCCCGCAGCCTGGATAATACAGTAATCATTACGCATGGAAATAATCTTGCAGTCAAACATACCTACACACTGTATTACCTCCGGCCTGTTTTTCTGATCCAAATCGATTCCTATAAGAATCATTTCCCTCTGCGCGGATTGGCCCGGGACCAACTCGATAACATCCAGGACATCGACCAGCCTGCTCAACTGTTTTTTTACCTTTTCGATAAAATCCGAATCCGCGTTGGTGATTGACGTTATTCTTGAAACTTCAGGCGAAATTGTCTCCGCCACGCAGAGACTCTCTATATTATAGCCAAGTCTTCCGAAGACACCGGTAACCCTGGACAATACACCCGGTTTGTTGTTAACAAGTATCGCAATTATACGTTCTCTCATCTCCATTTTTTACTATCCTTTCATATCAATCTTGAAGCTCCCCGCCGCAAGTAGCGGGGAATGTGCTTGTTGCTCAGTTCAATTCTTTGCCCTCAGGCAACCTACCCCTGTCTTCCACCTATCATATCTATGTTCGATCGTCCCGGCGGTATGATAGGAAAGACATACGTATCAGGATCAACAAGCACTTCCAGCAGGAAGGGTCCGTCGCTGGCGCACATCTTTTCTATGCCCACCCCGGAATCCTCAACAGAGATCCTGTCGGCCTGAATGCCGAAGCCATTGGCCACAGCAACTATATCAACCTTGTTGCCCAGTTCTATATCATTGAAACGGGCATTATAGAACAGGTCTTGTATCTGGCGTATCATGCCGAGATGGCCGTTGTTAAAGACCACTATCTTGACAGGCAGGTTGTAATAACTTATCGTCGCAAGCTCCTGTATGTTCATAAAGAATCCACCGTCTCCCGAAAAAACGACCACACCGTAGTCCGGCATCCCGACCTTTACACCCATCGCCGCGGGAAGACCAAATCCCATCGTACCCAATCCGCCCGGTGTAATCATGCCGCGGGGAGTTTTTGTTTCCCAGGATCGGACTGTCCATATCTGGTTCAGTCCCACATCTGTAATAGCTACAGTCTCATCCGGCATAGCCGTCTGCACATCTCTGATAAAGGCGCCTGCCGGTCCACATTCTTTCATTGCTCTGTCCTTGCCCAGGGCCTTTCTTTCTTTCTCTATCCTGCCTAACCACCCACTCCTCTCTTTGCTTTCCACGAGTGGAGTCAATTTTGCAAGGGCTTCGCAAATATCACACACCAGGGATATATCCGCTTTTATGACCTTGCTGATGGAGGATGGATCTATATCTATCTGGGCAATGGTGGCAAGCGGGGCGAATTCTTTCACGATCGATGTACTGCGATCACTGAAGCGAGCGCCAACTGTCAGGATAAAATCTGAATCGTGTACGATACGATTAGCCAGTTTATTTCCATGTGTGCCTATGAAGCCCAGATTGAACCCGTTTGAAGCATATACCGAACCAATACCCATCATTGTGGAAACAAACGGGATATTTCCCTTTTCAATCAATTCAGCAAGTTCCTCACATGCCTGGGAGAGTTTCACGCCTCCACCGATGAGAATAACTGGTCTTTCGGACATATTCATATAGTTCGCGATTTGTTGCAGTTGTTTCTTATCTTTTTTGCTTTCCAGGTGCTGTTTCTCCGGCACTGTGGCCGTGGAATCCTCATCTTCACTTTGTTCACGCTTTGCAGCCATTACGTCCCTCGGAAGGTCTATAAGGACAGGTCCGGGCCGGCCGCTCCTCGCAATCTCAAACGCCTGTTTTATAGTGGTTTTTATATCGTCCGGATCACTTATCAGATAACTGTGTTTTGTGATGGGCATGGTAATCCCTATTATATCAGTTTCCTGAAAGGCGTCGCTTCCGAGAAGCTCCGTCGTTACCTGCCCTGTGAGGACAACCATGGGAGTCGAATCCATGTACGCCGTTGCGATACCGGTTACCAGGTTGGTGGCGCCTGGACCCGAAGTGGCCATGCATACACCAACCTTGCCGGTTGCCCTGGCGTAGCCATCCGCGGCATGAGCGGCCGCCTGTTCATGTCTCACGAGATAATGTTTTATCGGACTTTCATTCAGACTGTCGTGAATAGGCAGGCTGTTTGCCCCCGGATATCCAAAGATAATCTCTACCCCCTCGTTCTTCAATGCCTGCAGCAGTATTTCAGCTCCTGTTTTTTCCATCTCTCCCCTTCCTGACTACGTTTTTATTATAAAAGCGGTTCTCACAGTTTGTGTGAGAACAGGCAAATAAAAAGCCACAAACTCTTTATGCGAGATGCGGCTTTTCTACAAAAAAGCCGCGGGCTTTGGGGCCCGCGGCTTGATTTCTTTTTTAGTCCATCAGGATCAAGCGACGGTCCCCGTAAGTACTACTACGAGTACAAGTACACTTACCAAAACTGTAACCGCTTTTTCAAATGGACGTATCACTGACTGTTCTCCTCAAACGAAATTAGGCCCAACCTTATATGAAAAAATTCTTTTGTCAAGAGCTTTTTCAATCGTAACTCCTCCTAATCAAGATCATATCTGAAAAATCCCTTGTCTTCGCTGTGATCGTCTTCGGACACTGTTTCGGTAGGCTCTGTCCCTTCCAGAAAACATTCAAATATGTATTTTTCGGAGTCGGGACCGGCCAGCGCCCCCGTTTCGGGATCTATTTTGGCAAATACGACCCCCTCGGGGGGCGAGAAGGATTCGACTGGGGTGCCGGCCAGCGCCTTTTCCATGAAGTAGAGGAAGATGGGGCTCGCGGCGCGGGAACCGGTTTCGTACTTTCCCAGCGGCTTCAGGTCGTCAAACCCGACCCACACACCCGCGACGAGCGACGGGGTAAAGCCCAGGAACCACGCGTCCTTGAGATCGTTGGTTGTCCCCGTCTTTCCCGCCACAGGCCTGCCGAGCGCCCTGACTCGCCATCCTGTGCCCCCCTTGACTACCTCCTGGAGCAGATGCGACGTTATATAAGCAATCCGTGGGTCAACAGCCTGTTCCGCTTTCGGCTTGTTTTCTTCCACTATGTTGCCGGTGCGGTCAACAATCTTCTTTATAAAGAGTGGCTTCACCCTTTTGCCGCCATTAGCAAAGACTCCATAGCCCCTCACCATATCCAGAAGCGTCACGCCCGATGTTCCGAGGGCCAAGGAAAGGTCTCTCGTAAGAGGGGTTGTTATCCCCATATTAACAGCGTAATCGGCGGCATAATTTATCCCGATCTCCTTCAGGATCTTTATGGTCACCAGATTCCTCGATTTGATGAGGGCGGTTCTCAGGGTTGTGGGACCGTAAAATTTCTTTGAGTAATTTTGTGGTTTCCACAGGCTGTCCTTCAGTGTATCTTTGTAGATGACAGGGCTGTCCATAAGAATGGTCGCAGGAGTCATTCCCTTGTCAAAAGCCGCGGTAAATATAAAGGGTTTGAAAGCGGACCCCGGTTGCCTCTTTGACTGTGTGGCGCGATTGAACTCACTTTTTCTGTAACTTCTACCCCCGATCATCGCTTTTATCTCTCCGGTATTTGAGTCCATGGCGAGAAGCGCGCCCTGCACTTGTGGCTCCTGTTCCAGAGCCAGATCCAGCTTTCCATCTACAACGCTCAGGACCTTTACCTCCACGACATCTCCTGTCTTGAGCACGTCCGCCGGATCTTTAACTGTGGCTGTATTATAGGCAATTTCCGGGTTGGGTACCCTGGCCCACGACATATTTTTCAGCGTCATAGTGCCTGCATATTTGCCCACCCTTAATCCTACAATTTTTTCCTTGCTGTCCACATCCACCACGATGGCCTTTACAATACGGTCATCCAGTGGCTTATTCATGTCCACTTTCATCTCTTGCACAAAAGATTCAATGTCTTCCCCGGGCACCCTTTCCAAAACTCCCCTGTATCCTTGTCTTTTGTCCAGATCTCTCAGCCCTCTTACTACGGCATCACGGGCTGCTTTCTGGCAGGTCATATCCAACGTGGTATATACCTCGAGTCCTTCTCTATACAGAACATCGCTGCCATATTTAGTCTGGATATACCGGCGAACATTTTCGGTAAAATAGGGCGCTATCTTATCTTTGCTCTCGGCCTTTTTCAGTTCTACAGGCATTTCGATCGCCGCGATCTTTTCCTTTTCTGTTATGTATCCATCCTCTGCCATCCTGTTCAGGACATAGATCTGTCTCCGGCGGGCACGTTCGGGATGCAGTGAAGGGGAATACCTGCTGGGGGCCTTGGGAAGACCCGCAAGGAGGGCCGCTTCAGGAAGGGTAAGTTTATCGGCGGATTTTGCGAAATAGTGTTGCGACGCGGTTTCTATACCATACGCCCCATGCCCGAGATATATATGGTTCAGATAAAGGTTGAGTATTTCGTATTTCTTTAAATATTTATCTATCCTGTAGGCCAGAACAGCCTCCTTCAGTTTCCTGATATATTTTTTCTCCGGTGACAGGAAAAGAGATTTGGCTACCTGCTGAGTTATGGTGCTTCCCCCCTGAACGATTGCTCCTGCCTCCATGTTTTTAAAGAAGGCCCTGATGATGCTGTTGATGTCAATTCCCTTGTGACGAAAGAAGCGAGCATCCTCTGCCGCGACAAATGCCTGTATTACAAATTTTGGCAGATCGGTAACCTGAACAATCTTCCTGTCCTCAAGATAAAACTCGTCAATCAACTGGTCGTTGTCCGCGTATACCCTGGTTATTATGCTGGGCCGGTAATCTTTCAGTGAAGAGATGCTGGGCAATCCATCCACTAAAAAATAGATGAATCCCGCCCCTGTAAGGGTCAGCAGGAGAGCCAGGCCGAAAATCCAAAGAGAAACTCTCTTTACGATTCCCCCTTTCTTTGTTCTTTTCTTTCTTATATCTTTCACCGATTGTTGCTTATTATTCACCATTTTTTTCATCTTCTTTTTTATTTTTTGCTCTGCGGGCAAGTTTTTTCTCTCCCATCTTTACAACCCAGATGCTTATTTCATAGAGAAGCATAAGGGGCAGGGCCATCAGCCCCTGTGTCACAATGTCCGGGGGGGTGAACAGGGCAGCTACAACGAACACCAGGAGTATCGCGTATTTTCTTTTTTTCACCAGAGTTTTGGAATTCACCATTCCTATTTTTGCCAGGAAAAACATAAAAATGGGAAGCTCAAAGATAACGCCAAACGCGAGAAGGAGTTTCATGGCGAAAGAAAGATATTCCCTCAGAGAAAGCATTGGTCTTATAACATCATTCCCGAAGCCGATAAAGAATTTAAAACCGAACGGGAAAACAACATAATACGCAAACAGGGAACCCCCTAAAAAGAATATGGTGGAAAATGTAACGAAAGGCGCCATATATTTCTTTTCGGATTTGTGGAGGCCCGGCGATATAAATTTCCATAGCTGGTACAGAACATAGGGGCTTGCAAGAAAAATAGACGCAAAAAAAGACACTTTCAGATAGGTAAAAAATGCCTCTGGAAGACTGGTAAATATCATGGAGCTGTTATCGGGAAGTACGGCAACGAGAGGAAGCGTCAAGACCTTAAACAACTGTTCCTTAACAAAATAACATATAACAAAACAGATGCCGATTGCAATCAGCGCATGCGTCAACCTGGTTTTCAATTCTTCCAGATGGAGCATAAACGGCATCTTTTCATCTGTCTGGTCGGTCATATCGTAAGCTCACATCACATATCAGGTTCATGGTGTAACACCACCCTGAACGGAGAAGCAGTGGATGCTTGTGTCCCGGAATCGGGATTTCAAAGTTCGCAGTATCTCCGCTTTTTCCTGATCCCGACTCATCGAAACAGACTATCTATCTGAGTAGTTACTTTCAGCGGACTATTCAAGATTCTTATCTGCGGGTTCCTCAGTTTCGTCTTTCGCCTTCCGGCCGTCGCTCTCAGTTTCCTGCTTCTTTTTCCCATAGAGGACCGAATCCTTGAAATCATCTACTTCATCCTTGATTTGGTCCACATTGAGGCTGTTTTTTACATCATCGGTGGCATGGCGGAACTCCGCGAGACCCTTGCCGAGAGATTTTGCCAGATCGGGCAGTTTCTTCGGCCCGATAATAATCAGGGCGACAACAAGTATAACTATCAATTCCGGCATTCCAATGCCAAACATACAATCACCATATCCCGGTAAAATGCAAACTATAATATATCATTGCCCAAATCTTTGTCAATCTGTTTCCATTTTTGTCTTAAAAAAGGAAGTTCTTTAGGATATTACCAGATTAGATTCCGAGCGGTTAACTCAGCGGGAAAGGACTATCTTCACACGGTATAAAGCTAAACTTATCCTCAGTATCAAGACAGGGAGCAGGGTTATTTAAAGTGCGTGAAGTGCGGTCTTCCAATGGCATATCCTGAAAATTACCTTCCAGGCCCATTGGTTCTGGATTGAATATTCTTTCATCCATTAAACGGGGTTTCTTAATGATAGGGTTAAAGTCCATTAACGCAAGGATGTCCTTTTCGAGATCAATTCCGGGGGCTATCTCGATTAGTTCCATTCCCTCTTTGGTTAATGCGAAGACGCATCGTTCGGTCACATACCGGACATATTGATCCTGCTCTGCACTGTATTTCCCGCCGAATGTGACGTGTTCAACCTGATTCACAAATTTTTTGGTTTTGCCTTCCTGTTCTATGTGGAGCTTTTGATCGCTCACGGAAACTTTCAATCCCCCTGCGGTAAAAGTTCCCATAAATATACACTTTTTTGCAGCCTGGCTGATATTGATGAAACCCCCGCAACCGGCGAGTTTCGGACCGAACTTACTAACATTGACATTGCCGTGCTTGTCCGTTTCCGCCATTCCAAGACCTGTAATGTCCAATCCACCCCCGTCATAAAAATCAAACTGATAAGGCTGGTCAATAAGGCAATCGGTATTGGTGGCCGCGCCAAAATTTAATCCGCCTGCGGGCACTCCGCCTATGACTCCGGGCTCAGCGGTAAGAGTAAGATAACTAAGAATCTTTTCTTCATTGGCTATATTTGCGATTCCCTCCGGCATGCCGATTCCAAGATTTACGATATCGTTAGCTTTTAATTCACAGGCAGCCCTTCGTGCAATGATTTTCCTTGCATCCATTTCCATGGGGGTCATAGACTGCAGTGGAATCTTTGTCTCGCAACTGAAGGAAGGGTCATAAAACTCTGCAAATGTCTGCCAGTGGTTTTCAAGACGAGCGACGACGACACAATCAACCAGAATGCCAGGTATCTTTACATTTCGCGCATTCAACGTTCCCTTTTCAGCAACTCTTTCAACCTGCGCAATAACATACCCACCCGAATTTCTAGCGGCCATTGCAATCGAGAGGTTTTCAATTGTCAATGCCTCTTTTTCCATGCTGATATTACCGTCTGTGTCTGCTGTAGTCCCCCGAATAATTGCAACGTTTACAGGAGGAAGTTTATAGGAGAGATATTCTTTTCCGTCAAAGACGATAAGTTCGACAAGATCTTCCGTTGTTTTTTCATTAATCTTTCCACCGTCATTTCTCGGGTCCACAAATGTTCCCAGGCCGATGGTGGTGATAGTACGCGGTTTATGAGCCGCAATATCTCTGAACATATGTGATACTACTCCCTGAGGGAAATTATAGGCGATAATCTTATTTTCGATTGCCATTTTCCCCAGTTTTGGTGCCAGACCCCAATGTCCGCCAATAACACGCTCTACAAGACCTTCATGGGCAAAATGGTTTAATCCCCTTTCTTCTCCGTCTCCCTGTCCAGCAGCGTAAATGAGGGTAAGATTTTTCGGATGACCCATACTCAAGAAATATTCTTCTATCGCGATGGCAATCTCCTCGGCAAATCCGGCACCTACAAAACCACCGGTGGCTACAATGTCTCCTGACTTGATGAGTTGGACAGCTTCCTTTGCCGTCACTACTTTATTTCTTGCCCTCATTGTTGTACCCAAGAGCATAGGGTCATCGCTTGTCCTGTGCGATGAGCTTTCATTAGATGTCATGATATTTCTCCATTTGAAAAAAATGATGTTTTTAACAAATAATCAAAATTTGGCGTCCAGATCACTTTGGTCTGGGAGGGCTTACCACACCCTCTCCTTCCAATACCGTAGTTCCATCCTGGTTTATGCAGGCGGTTTTAAGCCGTACCCTGTTCTTTTCGGTCATGATTTCTTCAACTTCCACACGGGCAGTAATGGCGTCGCCTATCCGTACCGGGGCCAGGAATTTGAGGTTCTGATCGAGGTAAATTGTTCCCGGTCCCGGCAGCTTCGTGCCAATCACTGCTGAAATGAAGCCCGCTGGCAGCATGCCGTGAGCGATTCGCGTCTTAAAAAAAGTTTCTTTTGCGTACTCCTCATTTATGTGTGCTGGGTTGAAATCGCCGCTCACCCCCGCATAGAGATAGATATCCGTTTCAGAAACCGTTTTGGTGAACTCCGCATTATCGCCTACTTTAAGGTTTTCTATGGTTTTACCACTCATATTCGCTCCTTTCGGATATCAAGGTTATAAAGTATGAAGATCCATGACATACAATGATAAGGCCAATTCAAGAAACGTGCCACACAAACAGTTGCTTATTAGAGGGGAAACAAAAGGTGCCGAGAAACGGCTATGTGTCTTTTTATATCTGAAAAAACTGCAAGCGAGATGTTATTTCCAAGGATAGCAATAAAATTTCAGATGTATCAATATATCTACGTCGGGGAAGATTCTCCTTTATAGCTTAGCGGTATATTATACTTTCTCATCTTCTTGTACAGGAGAGTCCGATGTATACCAAGAATATCTGCAGCCTTTTTCTTGTTGTTCCCGGTGCTATTGAGCGCATGAGTGATGGCCTTTTTTTCGGCCTCCCCATGTACACTTTTCAGGGAGGACGAGTTTTCATCAATTAAGATTCCTTGACCATCTTTAATCTCATACGGTTTACCATGCAGGTAGAAAGGCAGATTGCTTATATAAATGACATTTCCCTCCAGTGAAGAAAGTGTTCTCTCGATCATGTTCTGAAGCTCTCTGACATTTCCATGCCAGTCGCGATTCTTCAGGACATCTTCAGCCTCGGGATCAATCAGTACTTCAGGGAGATTTGCTTCCTCAGTAAGCTTTTTCAACAGGTGTTTTGCCAAAGGTATAATATCATCCCTCCTCTCGCGAAGGGAAGGGATGTGGAGCGGTATAACATTCAACCTGTAAAAGAGATCCATCCTGAACCTTTTTTCCTGGACCATCTCCTGGAGATTCTGATTTGTGGCGGTAATGAGACGAAAATCAGACCGAGTCACAGAAGTTCCGCCAACCCGCGAAAACTCTTTTTCTTCAAGAACGCGCAGTAGTTTCGGCTGCATTTCGAGCGGCATATCGCCTATCTCATCAAGAAGTATGGTGCCGCGATCGGCCAGTTCAAATTTGCCGGGCTTACCGCTGCGGCTAGCTCCGGTAAAAGCACCCTTGGAATATCCGAACAGTTCCGATTCAATCAATTCTCTCGGGATGGCGGAACAGTTGATGCGTACAAGGGGATAGGGACTACGGGGGCTGGCATGGTGAATAGCCTGGGCAAACAATTCTTTTCCTGTTCCGCTTTCCCCTGTTATCAACACAGGAAATGAATTGGCAGCTGCCTTCAGTGCCTCTCTTTTCAGGGATGTGATGGCATTGCTTACACCCACAATACTGTCAAAGGTATAGCGTGTTGAGCGAAGGGTGATCAGTTCCTCTTCATATTGTTTTACTTTTGATTCCAACAGAGAGAGCTTCTTTGCGAGCTTTGCCACATCTTTAACATCTCTAAACATTACTTGACCATACACGGCTATAACCTTACCATTGTTTTTAATGGGGATCCGTTGAACAACCATATTTTGTCCTTGTATTAACTGAGAATCGTTGATCTCGGATATGCCCGTTCTTGCCACAATGTGCATACGTGTATTTTCAACAACCTCGGTGCAGTGTTTGCCAATCTGTTCTTCAGGATTTATTTTAAGAAATTGGCCATAGGGCTCATTGAAGTAAATAATGTAGCCTTCGGCATCTGTTACTATGGCGCCGCAATGAATGCTGCCGAATATCCTGCGGTACGCTTCAAACTGTTCTTTAATGTCCCGAGATTCGTTATGGTTGGTTTTTGTAGTCATCGGACTCCTTCCTTTTCGGGTTCAATCTGTGGCTGTATTAGAAAGGCTACATGTACTCTTTTTGATACCTACTTCAAACCTTGTTTTTATGTCAAGAATTTTCTTTTCTGCTGTGGATGTGTTGTATGATCTTTGAATTGTTGGAAGATTCGGAATTTTTCCATTAATTCCAGACCAACAGGTTCTTTTGGTCTGGAATTTGCGTTAACTATAGCAATTAATTGGTTTCGTAGAAAGAAATACCGTGTTATCGGTTGTTGCAAAGAGAAGTGGTGTCCCGGTATTGTTAATCAAAAACAGAAAAGGAGGATATTACAATGGAGCGAAGGGATTTTTTGAAAGGTTTGGCAACCACATCCGCAGGTATAGCGCTAAGCGGAGGAATAGGCTCGCTGGCTTCAACAGCCTATGCCAAGAGAAAAAAAGAGGACTTCGGTGAGATCAAAAGTTTGAAGGTTCACTGTATTTCAGAGACGAGCTGGTTTGATAATGCTACCCTTGGTAAGGATATAAAGGCAGCAGGTGGTATCAACACAAACCAGTACGACGTAGTTTACAACATTGATAATCTGGGAGGGTATGCTGCCCTTCTCGAGATTGAAGCACTGGACGGCAAAAAAACCAAGTATCTCCTGGATACAGGATGGAACAACGAATGGATGGATTATGTTTTTGCCAAGGACGGAATCGACAAGATGCTCAAGAACAAAGAGATCGATACACTCATTATTTCTCACGACCACATAGACCATTATTTTGGAATTGAGAGCACGCTGAAACATCAGCCCGATATCAAAATCTATTTCCCCGGTACGTCAATGAAAAAAAGTTTTCAGCTTTTGAAGGGGGCGGATTTTACCAGCACCCCCGGTTGTCCCAAAAACACCGTTCCTCACACGGGTGAACTAATCGTAACCAATACGAAAAAAGAGTTTTATAAAATTCAGGATGGATTCGGGCTTGTTTTCCTTGA
>JAGGXJ010000057.1 GCA_021163105.1 Syntrophobacterales bacterium | reverse complement strand
GAGATATTTAACTCTGACCAGGGTATTCAGTTTACGAGTCAGGAATTTACGAACATTCTTTTGAATGACGGAATCAGAATCAGCATGGATGGTCGTGGTCGGTTCTACGACAACATCTTTGTGGAACGATTCTGGAGAACGGTGAAGTACGAAGAAGTCTATCTCCATGATTACCGGACTGTTTCAGAAGCACGTTCACTTCTGTCCATCTATTTTCACTTTTACAATACGGAGAGGCTCCATGAAACTCTTGGATATCTTACTCCCTATGAAGTATATTATGACAAAGAATCATTAATACCTGTAACAGGACAGGCTTCTTACTTGCCATGGATGGTTCCTGACTATAATCCCTTTTTGACTATGAAAACGACCATATAGGCCGAAAATCGGATCCCATCTTCTTCCTTTTATCAATCACTATAGGTTGTTAGCTTGGCCCGACCCCATAGCTCCATACCTGGGGTCAAACCTTGAATTTTGAAATAAGAGTTTTGTATTTTTTCTCCAACTCACTATTGCTTTTATATTGCTCTCTAAAATTCGTAACAATTTTACTGACGGACGAAGACGTTAAAGCAAATACCTCCCCAAATTATTTTTTGATTGCCGATATAAAACAATCTCCACTTCCTGAAGTTCCTGAAGAAATTGAAGGTCCTCCAATATCGACAATTTTGCCGTTTGCTGTCAGGTCATCATCGCCGCGTTTGCCGTCGACAAAATGCATGACAACAATTCTTGTCCCGTCAATTTCTGCACCGGTTTCTCCGTCATAAAGGAACTCGTACCAGTGAGGATCAGGGTTGTCAGGTGTGGGTCCGAATTTAAAGTAACTGTCAATGACTGTACCTTCAGGCAAAAAAAGCATGAACGCAGTCACGCTCCCCGGTTCAACATTTATTGTGAAACCGAAAAAATGAAACGGAAAACTGTTTTCTGAAGGAAAACCACCTGCGACCGTGCCGTCTGATGTAAAAATATCGGAAAGATAAGTTCCACCACCACTGTCCATTGTTACATATCCTGTGTTATCGTGTGAATGAAATGATGAAACATTGTACTGCTTCCAGTCTGGTATAGAATCATCATTTCCATCAAAATTCTGATCTGTTCCATCCGGCCCCATTTCCTCGCTATCCGGTATACCGTCAGCATCAGCATGATCACCTTCCAGTTCTGCATCGGTAACCGTTATTGTTACAAAGTCAGGTTCGCTTTCAGCTCCCCTATTGTCTGTAACTACAAGAGACAGGGTATATTCACCAGGATAGTCGCCGGTGTTAAAAACAGGATTCTGTGTATCGCTGTTGCTAATAGAAGCGCCGAAGACTGCGGGGGCTGTGCCGTTTTCTTCATCCCATACAATACTCCATTCCCAGCAGACAATCGGACCTCCATCAGGGTCTGTAGACTCCGAACCATCGAGCTGTACTTCATTGTGAGTCAATTTGCTCAGATCTTCACCTGCATCTGCTATGGGCGGATTGTTTTCCGGAATTTCTTGATTAAGGTAGATAAGCGAGAATCCCCCACGCACTTCGCCATCCCCCCCGGCATAACCGTCGACGAAGAGATAGTAGGTATCGGCTTCAATATTTTCATAGAAATGCCAGTCACTGGATGCAAATTCGCAGGAAATTTCAGACCCGCTTGCGCAGTTTCCCTTCCGGATATAGAAATAGGCATCGAATTCCGCTTCGAGTTTTATGGACACATCGTCTCCGTCAGCAGCATCGAACTTGTAAACGAGTTCACCCGCGTCACCAACGGCACATGACCCAGATGTATTATTTTCTGCCGCAATGGTGTTTCCTTCCACGGTGTCGCCGCTGATGAGGGGTATTGGATCGTTACAATCGCCAGCAGCGACAGCTTTAACGGGAAATGTTACTGCCATAAGAATAGCGCCAAGAAAGAAACAGATAGTAGCAATCATGCATTGTTTGTTTAATTTCATTTTTCCTCCAGTTAAAAGACTTTTATGTGTTTTCATCACCGTTCAATATTCCTCACCAATACTCAGGTTTGTTGAGCGCCTCAACACAACAAGAATCTCCTGCAATTGGCTCAACTTCATCGCCAACTGAACTATCCTCGACTTATAGTCGAGGATAGTTCAGTTATAGCTCAAAAATAGTATTTTTACGATCCATATTTTAAGCTCAATACAGTACATTTTCCATAATAAAATTCCGCTACACCGAAATTATGCTCCTTTCTTGCGTAAATATTCCCCCAGCATTGCGTGAGACCGAGTATCCTTCGGTTCTATTCTTTTTGTACCTTGTAATTTCAAGGAGAGTTATTATACTAAGTCCTACTCAAGTTGAAACTGTTGCGAAAAAGCTTGTAGGTTGGGTTGAGCAAAGCGAAACCCGACAAAACAGTTTGGTTTCATGCCGTTGGGTTTCGTCCCTTAACCCAACCTACATTACTTACGAACTTTTCAGGAGAAAAATGAAAAAAATTGATCTGATGGTCTTTGATTTCGACGGAACGCTTGTATACTCCGGTGATGACCTTGCGAATTCTATTAGTCATACGTTGAAGCAACTTGGTGTCCCCGTTCCTGATAAGAAGGGGATCATCGAATTTGTAGGAGATGGAGTAATAAAGCTTATTGAAAGATCCCTTGGCGATGGATATCAGAATAGATTCGACGAGGCCATAGATATCTTCAAGGCTCATTATGCTGAGCATCTTCTTGATACGACAACTCTTTATCCAGGTGTGCCGGACATGCTGGAGCATTTTAAGGACAGGAAAAAGCTGATTGTTACAAATAAGCTTTACAGTTATACTTTAACGATTGCGGAGGAATTGGGAATAACCGGATATTTTGAAGATATCATAGGTTTGGACAGCGCTTCCTGCCGGAAACCTGATCCCGGTCTTCTGATTCCCCTCCTGGAAAAACATGGCGTGGAGAAGACAAAAACAGTGGTTATCGGTGACGGGGTTAACGATATCATGCTTGCGAAAAATACCGGAACATTGAGTTGCGCGCTGTTGAACGGATTGGGGAATAGAGACAAGCTTCTCCGTCTTGATCCGGATTATCATTGCGAAGACATATCGGAACTGAAAGAACTGTTCGGGTAGCGCTTTCTGGAAAAGGTAATGTTTATGCCCATGCTTAAAGTCCGGAAGACGATTGAAAAATACACGATGCTCGACCCGGGTGACAGAGTGGGCGTTGCCGTTTCAGGGGGGGCGGATTCAGTTGCTCTTCTGCATATGCTCTCAATGCTTGCGAACGAGTATGACCTTGCGCTGTTTATCCTTCACCTGAACCATGGCATCAGGGGTGAAGAATCTGACGGGGACGAATTCTTTGTCCTAGAGCTGGGGAAATCAATGGGTATCCCCGCTTACTCTGAGAAGATTTCCATTCCAGCGTTAAGGGAGAAGAGAGGCGGGTCTCTTGAGGATATCTGCAGAAAAGAGAGGTACGCGTTCTTTGAAAGGATGTCGCGAAAACACGAATTGGACAAGATTGCCTTGGGGCATAACCTGAATGATCAGACGGAAACGGTTATCATGAGGTTTCTCAGGGGAAGCGGGCTTGAAGGCCTGAAGGGTTTTCTGCCCGTGCGGGACGGGATATATATAAGGCTCTTTATCGACATTACAAGAGAGGAAATAATCTCCTTCCTGAGGGAAAGAAACATAAGCTTTGTGACAGACAGTTCCAACAGGGATAACACATATCTGAGAAACAGGATAAGGAACAGCCTGGTGCCGGAGTTGAAGGCCTCTTATAATGTGAAGCTGGAGGAAAATATCGGACGCACAGCCGACATACTCAGGCTCGAAGATGATTTTATCCGGGAGTCGATCGAAGGAATTATTTCGGACTGGGAGATTGACAGGGACAACGCGAGAATAAATATCCGGAAACTGAAAAAACTGCACCCGGCTTTACAATGGAGGCTTATAAAGACTATCCTTGAAGGCTATTCCCCGGTAAGAAATGGAATCGGTTATCTCCATGTAAAATCAGTAGTGGATCTGATTGAAGGTTCGAACCCGAGTGCCTCTGTGGATCTTCCCTTCAACCTCAGAGCCCGGCGGGAATATGATGAGCTGATTATTTCACAGGGGGAAGGCGAGGTGGCGCACATCTCGAAAAATCATTTTCCGGACGGAAGAAAAGAGGGTGACTTTTCATACATGGTGAAAATTCCGGGTAGCGTGGATATCGTGGAGACAGGCATAAGGATGAATTTTGATGTGGTTGATGTGCGTGAGGTGGATACCCATTCGGACAACCCTGTCTTTATGAATTATAACTCCATTTCTTTCCCACTTGTTGTGAGGAACATAAGATCCGGGGACAGGATACAGCCCTTGGGAATGAAGGGAACGAAGAAAATAAAAGCGCTGTTTATAGATGGAAAGGTGCCGAAGTCCGGGAGAAAATCGATTTTCCTCCTGGTTGATCAAAAATCGGTGCTGTGGGTACCCGGTATGAGATTGAGTGACAGGGTGAAGATTACCGATGCGACGGAAAAGGTGGTAAAAGTGGAGATTATTTGATAGTAAAATCTTAAATATTTTGACAGGAGTAAAAAGTGAATCAATTTCAAAAAAATATGGCCCTATGGATAGTGGTAAGTCTTGTGTTTGTCTTTCTCTTTCAGCTGTTCAATCAACCTCAGGAGAAAAGAGAGCAGATTGTGTACAGTGATTTTATCGCTTATCTTGATAAAGGGCAGGTTATGGATGTTACCATTCAGGGTGAGAATATAGAAGGCAGACTTGTCAATGGTACAACATTTAAATTATATGCGCCTCAGGATCCGAATCTGGTTCCCCTTCTGAAGGAAAAGGGTGTGAAAATTGCGGCCAAACCCACGGAGGGATCTTCCTGGTATATGACCATTCTTATATCATGGCTCCCCATACTGCTGCTTGTAGCTGTCTGGATATTTTTCATGAAACAGATGCAGATGGGTGGAGGCAAGGCAATGTCCTTCGGAAAAAGCAGGGCCAAGCTGATGACCGACAAGTCTCAGAAAACCACTTTTGCCGATGTGGCGGGTATTGACGAAGCCAAGGAGGAGCTGGAAGAGGTTGTCGAATTTTTGAAAGACCCCAGAAAGTTTACAAAACTGGGGGGAAGAATACCCAAGGGAGTCCTTCTTGTCGGACAGCCCGGCACGGGTAAGACCTTGCTTGCAAGGGCAATTGCCGGAGAGGCGGAAGTCCCTTTTCTGAGCATCAGCGGTTCCGATTTCGTCGAGATGTTTGTTGGCGTCGGCGCGTCCCGTGTGAGAGACCTCTTTAATCAGGGAAAGAAGAACGCGCCCTGCATTATCTTTATTGACGAACTTGACGCGGTTGGAAGACAGAGAGGCGCCGGATTAGGAGGCGGTCATGACGAGCGGGAACAGACGTTGAACCAGATGCTCGTGGAGATGGACGGATTCGAATCAAATGAGGGCGTTATTATCATGTCGGCTACCAACCGCCCGGATGTTCTTGATCCCGCTCTCTTGAGACCCGGAAGGTTTGACAGGCAGGTGGTGGTTCCGCTTCCGGATATCAAGGGAAGAGAGAAGATATTCGAAGTGCACGTCAAGAAGGTCCCGCTGGAACCTGATATAAACCTTTCTGTTGTTGCCCGGGGGACGCCTGGTTTTTCCGGCGCTGATATAGAGAACCTGGTTAATGAAGCGGCACTTTATGCGGCAAGGTTGAATAAAGACAAGGTTTCCCTGTCTGATCTGGAATACGCGAAGGACAGGGTGCTTATGGGTGTGGAGAGAAGAAGCATGGTCATAAGCGATGAAGAAAAGAGGAATACCGCTTATCATGAAGCCGGGCATGCCTTGGTGGCCAAACTAATTCCGGGGACTGACCCGATACACAAGGTTACCATTATCCCGAGAGGAAGGGCTTTAGGCCTGACTCAGCAGCTACCGGTGGATGAAAAGCATGCCTATCCCAGCTCATATCTGATTAGCAATATCACGATTCTTTTAGGGGGCAGGGCGGCGGAGGAGTTGATCCTGAAAGACTTCACAACGGGAGCGGGAAACGATATAGAACGTGCCACGGAAATTGCCAGAAAGATGGTATGCAACTGGGGTATGAGTGAAGAGATGGGCCCCTTGACATTTGGAAAGACGGAAGAACAGGTCTTTCTGGGCAGAGAGATTGCTACGCACAAGAATTACAGTGAAGATACAGCGGAAAAGATAGACAGAGAGATGTCACGGATCGTTGTGGAAAACTATGAAAAAGCCAAAAAACTACTCTCGGATAATATAGATACCCTTCATAAGCTCTCGAAGGAGCTTCTTGAAAAAGAGGTGTTGAACGCCGAAGAACTTGATGAAATAGTAGGTGAAAAAAAGGGGAAAAAGGCCAAAGCGAAAAAAGAGGAGAAAGAAGCTTAATTGAGGTACCTGCATGTAACATCTTCTGCTCAGGCGGAGAATGAACTGAAAAAGGTTGGAGTAGATCTGCCGGGAATAGACGCCATGCTTCCCAAGATGGAGAATATCAACCTGCTGCTTGAGGGGATTGAGTGCAAGGTAGCGAATATATTAAAACAGGAAATGCTGTCCATAGACGGAGACGTCGCCGTGGCCAGGGGGTCTGTATCCTGCAGTATAGATAAAACGGATGCCATAATAATCGGTACACTGAAACAGGTGCGAAGGCTTGCGGACAAGATAGCGTCGCAGCCTTTCGGCTTGGGAAATATATCTGAAGATATCAGGCGACTTCTTGCCAATATTACAAAAGATACTTTTGTGCTCAAAACGCCGAAGAGGGAAATAGTTGCCGGCAAACGAACCCTTGTTATGGGTATATTGAATATGACTCCCGATTCCTTCTCTGACGGGGGCATGTTCGGCAATGTTGAAGATGCCGTGAAGCACGCGATAAAAATGGAGGAAAATGGGGCCGATATCATTGATATAGGTGGTGAATCTTCAAGGCCCGGCTCGGAGCCTGTATCTGCTGAAGAGGAGCTGGACAGGGTTATACCACTGATAAAAAAACTTGAGGGATTGCTTTCCATCCCGATATCAATAGATACAACAAAGGCTGATGTGGCGCGCCATGCGATAGAATCCGGGGCAGAAATGGTCAACGATATAAGCGCGATGAGGTTTGACACGAAGATGCCGGAAGTGATTGCCGGCTGCCATGTTCCAGTTGTTCTGATGCATATGAGAGGGGTGCCTGAGACCATGCAGGAGGGCGACCTTGCGTACCGGGCGCTTATGGGGGAGATTACAGGATTCCTGAAAAAAAGTATAGAGAATGCCCAATCATCCGGTGTGGATGTTGAGAATATAATCGTTGATCCCGGCATCGGTTTTGGTAAGTCCACGGCGGACAATATTGCCATCCTGAGACACCTCAGAGAATTGAAGACACTGGGGATGCCGATTATGGTAGGCACGTCGCGCAAAAGATTTATAGGGGAAATTACAGGCGAAAAACTTGCCGGAGACCGCGTTGCAGGCACAGCGGCAAGTGTTGCCGCCTCCATAATGAACGGGGCTGATATCGTAAGGGTTCACGATGTGGAATTTATGAAGAAATTATCCGGTGTTGTCGCTGAAATAAAGGGATGATTTGTGTGATGGGAACAGACGTTTCCCCATACAGGCAGATCTGCGATGGTTTTTTTGTTGTTCTTGAAAAGTAGATTATGACAAATTTTGATCTGATTTCTAAAAGTTCCGGGGATACGCTGAATATCGGAAGAATTATAGGGGAAAATTTAACAGGTGGAAGCGTGGTGGCCCTTACAGGCGAACTGGGTGCGGGTAAGACATGTCTTACACAGGGAATCGCGAAGGGGCTTGAAATCTCTGAAGGATATTATGTCACAAGTCCCACATTCACTCTGATCAATGAATATCCCGGAAGAATCCCCCTTTATCACATGGATGTATACCGCTTGTCCGGTTCACGTGATCTGGAGGATATGGGTTATGAAGAATATTTTTACGGAGATGGTGTGGTGGTCATCGAATGGGCCGAGAAAGTTGACGATATAATTCCAGCGGAGGCTCTGTTGATCAACCTGGAACACATTGATAACAATAAAAGAAAGATAAGGATTTCCAGCGAATCCGGCATCTTATCAATTATCAGAGTGTTGAAAAAGGAGGGATTTTAACAGGTGGCTGTAATTGTGCAGAAATATGGCGGCACCTCTGTAGCTGATCTTGAAAAGATTCAGAACATAGCAAAGAGGGTAATACGAACCAGAAACGATGGAAATGATGTGGTTGTTGTACTGTCGGCCATGGCAGGTGAAACAAACAGACTTATTCAAATGGCCGACAGCGCTTCCGGGGGAGCGCCGGATGAGAGGGAATACGACGTGCTTGTCTCTTCAGGTGAGCAGATATCCGTTTCACTTCTTTCAATTATCCTGCACCGGATGGGTTGTAAGGCGATATCTCTTCTGGGGCATCAGGTGAAGATATTAACAGACAAGATATACAGCGATGCAAGGATACTCAGTGTCGATACCGGACTGATATCAGATGCGCTGAAAAAAGGAAAGATAGTGGTTGTGGCCGGGTTCCAGGGCGTTGATGAAGAGGGGAACATAACCACGTTGGGGAGGGGTGGTTCGGATACAAGCGCCGTGGCCATCGCGGCTTCTCTCAAGGCAGATTTCTGCGAGATATTTACAGATGTGGACGGTGTCTATACAACGGACCCGAATCTCTACAGTAAGGCAAGAAAGCTCAAGAAAGTATCATACGATGAAATGTTGAGTCTGGCGGGCGCGGGAGCGAAGGTTCTTCATCCCCGTTCCGTTGAGTTAGCTAAAATGTATGAAGTTCCTGTATATGTGAGATCCTCTTTCAATGAGGACAGGGGAACATTGGTTACCAGGGAGGATAAGGATATGGAAAGAGAAGTTGTTTCCGGCGTGGCGTATGACAGGGATCAGGCCAAGATCACGGTTGTTCATGTGCCGGATAAACCGGGTATTGCCGCAAGGCTGTTTACGCCCCTGTCTGAGCACAATATTATAGTTGACATGATTATCCAGAACGCAAGCAGCGAAGGTTATACCGATATGACCTTTACAGTCTCTCAGAAAGATATCGGTGAAGCCCGGAGACTCCTTGACGTAGTCGCCCGGGATATGGGCGCCTCCAGGATAGATTACGATGAGAATATCTCCAAGATATCCATAGTCGGAGTCGGTATGCAAAGCCATTCCGGTGTCGCGTCAAAGATGTTTGAAGTCTTTGCGGAGGAGGGGATAAATATATTGATGATCAGTACTTCCGAGATAAAGATATCATGCGTTATAGCGGTCAAATATACCGAACTTGCCGTCAGAGTTCTTCATGATGCCTTTGGCCTGGAGCAGGAAAACTGAGCAGGTGTCCCATGAATCATGGGTCGTAGCGTTGCCCCTCTATGGGCAGCATATTAACGCGGGACATATACGGGTGGGGTACAGAGACTCCACGCTACTTGAACCTTGAACCTTGGATCATGAACCTTGTTAAAAAACAGATCTACGGGGCCGTTGGCATTATAATTATAGTGGTGTTCATATATGCCGCCAGGGATGTCTCTCAATATATACATTTTTCCGGGAGAGTTGCTGCCTGCTGTGAATATGAAAAATCCGGTATCATGGTAAACCTTGCCGGAGATGAAAATTATGGCGGAATCTATTTCCTTCCGCAAGGGGTGACAGTTCATGATCTTTTCAGAGAAGCGACACTCGACGATGTCACAGGATTTAAGGATGTTGATCTTGACAGGGTGCTCCACTCCGGTGACAGGGTTGTCTGTGACAGGGTTCGGCATCTGATAGCCATCGAAGATGTCGCAGCATGTATCAGACTCGCTTTTGATATGCCGGTTGATCTCAATAAGGTGACACAGAATGAACTGATGCTTATCCCGGAGATAGGACGCAAGACGGCGTCGAAAATAATCAGATTCAGAAAAGAAAAAAAAGGGTTTTTCGGAGTTGACGCGCTGAGACGAATAGTACAAGAGAAGAGGTATAACAGGATAAAAGATTATCTGTATGTAGGAGTTCTTCCCCTTGACAGAGAAAAGCTATGATGATATCTCAGCGGAGAAAAAGTCGGGGCGTAGCGCAGTCTGGTAGCGTATCTGAATGGGGTTCAGAGGGTCGGAGGTTCAAATCCTCTCGCCCCGACCATTAGTATCCGGGAAACCGCCGTTACTGGCGGTTTTTTTTGTGTGGGATTTGGTATTCAGCGTCGTTCTGTTCACTGTTGACAATTACTCTTGCAGTTACTATTATATCAATGCTTTTGTAGATTGCGAGAGTGGCGGAACTGGAAGACGCACTGGACTTAGGATCCAGCCCGCGAAAGCGGATAGGGGTTCAACTCCCCTCTCTCGCACCATGTGTTATATAAAAATAAGAGAGTGGGTTATCTTATAAATATCTCAAAATTTGCCAAAGGAGCTAACGAGGGGAAGATATGATCGCTGAAGTGAAGATGGAAAATATCAGTTCTGTGGAGAAGAAGCTGTCTTTCGAAATTCTTTGGGCTGATGTAAAGAAGGAGCTTGATTCTATATACAGGATTGTTGGTAAAAGCGCCAAAATCAAGGGATTCAGGCCTGGCAAAGTTCCGAGGAATGTTCTTGAGATGCATTACAAAGAACAGGCGGAAGAAGATGCAATATCCAATCTGATTACAAAACACTATGCCGAAGTTGTTGAAAAGAATAATATCCTGGCTGTGGCACAACCGGCTATAGACCAGAAGGGTATAACAACGGGCGAGAATTTTCTTTTTACTGCCACAGTTGAAACACGGCCGGTAATTGATGTTAAAGGTTATACAGAGCTTGAGCTGGAAAAGGAAAAGCTCCATATCACCAAAGCCAATATTGAAGAGAAACTGGACCAGATACGACAGATGTATGCCAGTTTTGAAGATATTAAGAAAGACAGGGCGCTTGCGAATGATGATTTTGCCGTGATTGACTTCGAGGGAAAGCTTGATGGAAAAGCGCGCAAGGAACTGACATCTGAAGATTACACGCTCCAGATAGGTTCTCAAAACTTTATCCCCGGATTCGAGGAGCAGTTGGTGGGTATGAAAAAGGAAGAATCAAGGGATATCACAGTGACATTTCCGGAGGATTATGACGCGAAGGATATTACCGGAAAGGAAGTGATTTTTTCGGTAACTCTCAAGAACATTCGTGAAAAGTTATTGCCCGAACTAAATGAGGAGTTTGTCAAGAACTTTAAACAATTTGAATCCCTGGAAGACTTGAAAAAAGATGTAAAGAAATCACTTGAAGAAGAAGGGGAGGCTAAGATCAAGACAGACCTTCGGAACGCCATGGTTGATAAACTCTTGGAAAACAATGAATTCGAGGTACCTTCCTCCTGGGTGGAAGAACAGGTTTATAGCATGATGCTTGGTGCCCGCCAGCAAATGGTGCAGAACGGCATGCCTGATGACAAGGCCTCTGAATTAAGCTATAGCCTGCGTGACGGGTTCAATGACCAGGCGACCAGGATTGTCAAGGCATCTTTTCTATTCCACGAGATCGCGAAGAAAGAGTCGATCGAAGTAACTGATAAAGATGTTGAGGACAGGATGAATGCCCTTGCTCTGAGGTATGCGCAGGATTACGAGTCCATAAAGAGAGTTTATGAGGCTAATAAAGCGGAAGATCGTCTTAAAGATGAATTGCTTGAGCAGAAAGCTGCGGATTTTGTTGAAGAAAAGGCGAATATAACAATTGCTAAAAAGAGCAGGAAAAAGAAAAAAGAAAAAGGAGAAAAATAATGCCTCTCATTCCTATGGTAATTGAACAGGATGGCCGGGGGGAAAGAGCTTTCGATATATACTCCAGGCTCTTGAAAGACAGAATTATATTCCTTGGATCTGCTATTGATGATGATGTTTCTAATCTTGTCATAGCCCAGATGCTATATCTGGAATCGGAAGATCCGGACAGAGAGATCTTTTTCTATCTGAATACACCGGGCGGTATAGTAAGCGCCGGTCTTGCCATATATGATACAATGCGATACATAAAACCTTCTGTCAGCACTGTCTGCATGGGTCAGGCGGCAAGTATGGGGGCACTTCTCCTCGCGGCCGGCGAAAAGGGGAAAAGATACGCCCTTCCCAATTCGAGGATAATCATACATCAGCCTCTTGGCGGTTCTCAGGGACAGGCGACCGATATCGGTATTCAGGCGAAGGAGATATTGAGACTGAAGCAGGATCTGAATAACATATTGGCGGAGCACACCAACCAGCCTGTTGAAAAAGTTGAACAGGATACAGACAGAGATTATTATATGACAAGCAATCAGGCCAAAGAATACGGTATAATTGATAAGATTATTGTAAAGAGAACTTCTGATAATAAACAGGAGGGGGCTTCTCATGGGAAAAAAGCGTGATGACGGGGTGAAAGGGTTGCTCTTCTGCTCCTTTTGCGGAAAGACACAGGACGAGGTAAAAAAGCTGGTTGCCGGTCCCAGTGCCTATATATGTGACGAATGCATAGAGCTCTGCAGACATATTGTTGAGGAAGATGGTGCCCAGAGCGCGGAAAGTATCAGAAAAGATATTCCTCAACCGAAAGAAATCAAAAAGTTTCTGGATCAATATGTCGTAGGGCAGGAAAAGACAAAGAAGATTCTTTCTGTTGCCGTTTACAATCATTACAAGAGATTATTCTCGGGTGTTGAGCTTAATGATATCGAACTCCAGAAGAGCAATATTCTCCTGATAGGCCCTACCGGCTCGGGAAAGACTCTCCTGGCAAGAACATTGGCAAGAATGTTGGATGTGCCATTCGCTATTGCCGATGCCACCACCCTGACAGAGGCGGGATATGTCGGGGAGGATGTGGAGAATATTATACTGAGTCTTCTTCAGAACGCGGATTATGACGCTCGCAAGGCGTCTCATGGTATAGTGTATATAGATGAGATTGATAAGATATCAAAGAAATCGGGCAATCCTTCTATTACCAGAGATGTATCCGGCGAGGGCGTCCAGCAGGCCCTTCTGAAAATAATAGAGGGAACCTTGGCGAATGTGCCTCCCAAAGGGGGGAGGAAACACCCGCAACAGGAATTTATTCAGGTAGATACAACCAACATCCTGTTCATATGTGGTGGAGCATTCAACGGGTTGGAAGATATTGTCGAAAAGAGACTGAACATAAGCTCCATGGGGTTCGGAGCCGATATCAAGAGCAGGAAGAAAAAGAATATAGGCGAAACCCTGTTAAAAGTGCTGCCGGGGGATCTTCTGAAGTATGGTTTGATACCGGAGTTTGTGGGGAGACTTCCTGTAATTGGCGCCCTTCATGACCTTGCCGACAGAGACCTTGTAAAAATACTGGTGGAACCGAAAAACTCAATAGTGAAGCAGTACAAAAAAATGTTTGAGATAGAAGGCGTAAAACTTACCCTCACAGATGGCGCCATGAAGGCCGTAGCAAAGCTGTCCGCGGACAGAAAGACCGGAGCAAGAGGTCTTCAAGCTGTTATGGAAGACATCATGCTGGATATCATGTATGATATTCCATCGGGGAGAGATATAAAGGAATGCCTTATAAATGAGGATGTGGTCCTCAGCGGAGAGAAACCGATTCTGGTTTTTGAGACGGCCTCCGAAACAGTGGAAGATAACAAACAAAAGAAAACAGGATGACGAAAACATATGTTTGATCTTAATAAAAACAAGGAAGAGACAGAAAAAAGCAGGATTTCAATTCCGTTGCTTCCATTGAGGGACGTGGTTGTGGTCCCCCATATGATAGCGCCCCTTTTTGTGGGCAGGGAGAAATCAATTAATGCCCTGGAATCCGCCATGCGGCATGAGAAAGAAGTATTTCTGGTGGCGCAGAAGAGCGCCGAAATCGATGAACCGGCGGAAGATGACATATATACAGTGGGAACCATAGGGAACATCATACAGTTGTTGAGACTTCCGGATGGAACGGTAAAGGCGCTGGTCGAGGGAGTGAAAAGAGGAGTTATAAAAAGTTATATACCCGATGAAGAATGCTTTATGGTGGATGTTGAGGAACTGAATGAGGAGTATCCCAGTGAATCGAAAGCGAAACTGGAGGCGCTTGTACGAAATATCATTGAATCGTTTTCGAGATACGCGAAACTCAGCAGAAAAGTTCCCCCTGAAATGATAGGTTCCATGTCACCCGCGGATGATCCGTCGAAGCTTGCCGATACAGTCGCGGCACATCTGCACGTAAAACTGGATGAAAGACAGAAAGTACTGGAAACCACAGATGTTGTTAGAAGGCTTGAAAAGGTATACGCCCTGCTGATGGCGGAGATAGAGATACTGGAAGTTGAGGGACGTATAAGAAAACGCGTAAAGACCCAGATGGAAAAAACCCAGAAAGATTACTATCTGAATGAGCAAATGAGGGCCATTCAGAAAGAAATGGGTGAAGACGACAGTTTTAAGACCGAGATAAAGGAACTGGAAAAGAAACTGGATGAAAAGAAACTTACTGAAGAGGCTTATCAGAAGGTTAAGCAGGAAATAAAGAAACTGAAAATAATGGCTCCCATGTCAGCCGAGGCAACGGTGGTCAGAAATTATGTAGACTGGGTATTAGCGTTGCCCTGGTATGAAAAAACGGAAGACAAGAAGGATCTGAAAGAATCAGAGATGATTCTGGAAGAAGACCACTATGGGCTCAAAATGGTGAAAGAGCGGATACTTGAATATCTCGCGGTTCAGATTCTGTCCAAAAAGAAAAAGGGTTCCATACTCTGTTTTGTCGGTCCTCCCGGTGTAGGGAAAACCTCCGTAGCGAAATCGATTGCCAGGGCTACCAACAGGGAATTTATCAGGTTGTCCCTTGGTGGGTTAAGAGATGAAGCCGAGATAAGGGGCCACAGAAAGACATATATAGGGGCCATGCCGGGGAAGATTATCCAGTTGTTGAAGAAGGCGGGTTCGAGTAACCCTGTGTTTTGTCTGGATGAAATTGACAAACTGAGTTCCGATTTCAGGGGAGACCCAGCGTCAGCGCTTCTTGAAGTGCTTGACCCGGAGCAAAATATCGCCTTTAATGATAATTACCTCGAGGTTGATTATGATCTTTCCGATATCATGTTTATAACAACGGCTAACATTCTCCAGACGATACCGGCCGCCCTTCAGGATCGTACAGAAGTGATACGTATTGCGGGATATACCGAACCTGAAAAATTGAATATCGCCAAAAAATATCTTGTCGCGAAAGAGCTGGAAGCAAATGGTTTGACCGAAAAAGATATTGTTTTCTCAGATGGGGCGTTATTGACCATTATAAGAGAATATACACGGGAAGCCGGGGTGAGAAACCTTGAACGGGAGATAGCATCTATCTGCAGAAAAGTGGCCAGGAAGATTGTCACCGATGGAAAAAAGAAAAAAATAAAGGTGCTTTCAAAATCCGTAGGAAAATATCTTGGGGTACCGAAATTCAAATTCGGGGAAATTGAAGACAAGGCTAAAGTAGGGGTGACAGTCGGGCTGGCGTGGACGGAAGTCGGTGGTGAATTGTTGACGATAGAGTCTTCTGTCATGCCTGGAACCGGCAAACCGATTATGACAACAGGAAAGCTGGGGGATGTCATGCAGGAATCCGCCCAGGCTGCCTGGACCTACGTCAGGTCAAGGGCGGATGCCCTGGGACTGGATAAGGACTTCTATAAAAAATTGGATGTTCATGTACATGTTCCGGAGGGTGCCATTCCAAAGGATGGGCCGTCCGCGGGAATTGCCATGGCTACATCCATAGCTTCCGCACTTCTTAAAAAGAAGGTAAGAAGTGATCTTGCTATGACGGGAGAAATCACCCTGAGAGGGCGGGTTCTTCCTATTGGTGGACTGAAGGAAAAATTGCTGGCGGCCCATCGCGGTCATATAACGACAGTGATTATACCAAGCGAAAATGAAAAGGATCTTGTTGATATACCGGCTAATGTTCTTAAAGAACTGGAGATAGTTTTTGTGGAGAATGTGGATGATGTTCTGAAAAGGGCATTTGTCCCGGAAGACAAAACGGAAACGTATCCATATGAAACAGGAACTACCGGGGCAGGAGAGATTCGTGTAAATGCTTAACAGCCTAAATATTACTTGACATGGAGTGTTTTTTTGGTTAATTTACCAGTTTTGGTTGCCGGGAATTGAACGAGTATGGGCGGGTAGCTCAGCTGGGAGAGCGCCACGTTTACACCGTGGATGTCACAGGTTCAAGTCCTGTTCCGCCTACCATTTTTGCGGGGTCGTAGTTAAGTCGGTTATAACGCCGGCCTGTCACGCCGGAGGCCGTGGGTTCGAGTCCCATCGACCCCGCCAGTAATATCAAGGGGTTACGAGATTATCGTAGCCCCTTTTTTAATGCCCGATAAGTCAGCGCAGACAGGTTGCTTCATATGTGACAGATAAATGAAGTAAATTAAAGAAAAGACATGTCCTTGAACGGAACACTGGTTAACACAGCGGCTATTATTGCGGGAGGATTGATAGGGGTATCTGCAAGCGGGTATCTTCCTGAAAGAATCAGGAACATTATGATACAGGCGCTTGGACTTTCTGTTGTGCTTGTCGGTCTTAAAATGGCCCTTTTCGTCACGGATCTTATCGTTACCATCGGTTGTCTGCTGGTTGGTGCGATAACCGGTGAACTGATCAGAATTGAATACTGGATTGCGCGCCTTGGGAAATGGATGAGGGTCCGTTTCAAGTCAAATTCTTCTACCTTCGCAGAAGGTTTTATGTCCGCGTCCATACTCTATCTTACAGGCGCGATGATGATAGTAGGCTCCATACAGGATGGTACTGTTGGAGATTCGACAACGCTCTATGTAAAATCTCTCCTTGACGGGGTAATATCAATACCCCTTGCATCGACTTTTGGCATCGGAGTTGCTTTTTCCGCGATTCCCGTGTTTCTGGTTCAGGGAAGCGTTACCCTTCTCGCGTCACACCTGTTGTTTATGCAGGACCCGGACGTTCTCAACGCTGTTACAGCCACCGGTGGATTGCTTATCGTAGGGATAGGCACGAACCTTTTGAAAATAACAAAAATACCTATAGGGAATTTTCTGCCCGCAATCTTTTATGCCATTGCGTGGGCGGTATTCATGTGAAGGGGAGAATGAATGGAGATAGGCTTAATCGGTCTGCCGAATTCCGGTAAGACAACCATTTTTAACGCGCTGACAGGGCGTGCGGAGGAGGTTACAACATATACGGACGCGGCCTCCAAACCGAATATCGCTGTTGTGGATGTGATCGATGAAAGGATAACACGCCTTTCCGGGATGTATAAACCTCAAAAGACAACCTATGCGACAGTTCAGTTTGTGGATTTCGCGGGACTTGCCCGTGATTCAGATGGAAAAGCATCCTTTACGGACGCATCCATAGGAATGATGAGAAATGTTGATACGCTGGCGCTTGTAGTACGAAACTTCACGAATGTTCTGGATGAGACCCCAACGCCGATCAGTGATATTGAACAGATGGAAACAGAATTGTTGATCTCCGACCTGATAATCTGTGAAAAACGACTGGAAAAGATCGGTCTCAGCCATAAGCGTGGGCAGAAAACGCCGGCATCTCAGCTGGAGGAGGCTATCTTGTGTAAGATTCTGAATTGTCTGAACGATGGCAGACACATTGTGGAATTAGAACTTGGCAGAGACGAGCAAAAGATGATGAGCGGGTTCCAGTTTCTGACGGCAAAACCCCTTTTGATTGTGCTTAACTCGAGTGAGGATATATTCGGGAAAAATCAGGAACTGTTGAAAGAGATTGGTGAAAAGCACGCCGTGGTCGAATTTGCCGGGACCTTTGAAATGGAACTGTCCTCTCTGGATGATGATGAGAGACAGCTTTTCATGGAAGATATGGGAATAAAGGAATCCGCCAGGGATCGCTTAAAAGGCTCGGCGTATGAAATTTCCAGCTCTATCAGCTACTTTACCGTCGGAACGGATGAGGTACGGGCTTGGAATATCCAGAAAGGCCAGTCTGCGGTTGAGGCCGCGGGTGTCATTCATTCAGATCTTGCCCGGGGATTTATTCGCGCCGAGTGTTTTTCCTATGACGATCTGATCGAATGCGGCTCCGAAAAGGGGGTTCATGACAAGGGACGTTTTCGCTTGGAAGGGAGAGACTACATAGTCAAAGACGGAGATATACTTGCCATACGTTTCAGTGTATAGTGTGCCCGCGATAGATTTAACAGGATGTAATGATAATGGGTGCCATGATAAACATATTATTACGTACAACATTTCTGGTGCTTTTCTTTTCCCTCTATTTTGTCAATCCCGGAATATTCCATATAAATATTGTGGGGTGTTCCCATGCCTTGGAAAATCCGGCAGATCTGTATGAAAAGGATTCGCGGGAAGATAAGAACAGCGGCGCGGAACTTACCTGCAACGGGTCCATAGAGTTTCAAAATTTTCTCAATACCGGTACCGGTCAGAACTTCAAAAATTCGAACAAGAAGAATGAGATCAGGAACCGTCTTGAAATCAAATATGGGACGGAAGACACCTTTCTTTTTGCTGTTTCAAATTTGTATCTGTTCCAGACATATATGAATAACGACGCGCAGGATGAATACGTCTATTCGAAAGATCGCGAAGTATCAAGAAACCTCCGGATTTCTTCAAATGAGGGTGAATTACGCTTTGATGAATTATATCTGAACTATGGCGCGGAAAACTTCAGGCTGCGTGTCGGAAATCAGATATACGGCTGGGGTACGGCCGATGCCTTCAATCCGACATCATATTTCAACCCATACGATCTGCGTGAACTGATTTTCAGGGACGATGATGAAAATAAAGCCGGAGTTCCCTCCATATCCGGGATGTTTTTCCTGGGTGAGTATACGCTGGAGGCCGTATTTGTGCCTGTGCATATACCCACGATCATGGCCCCGGATGGGAATTTCTGGTCGTTTAATATAGATGTTTCATCCGCGCCTATTGTCTTTGATGAACCGCAGGAGCTTGACGCCGATATCGGTAACTGCGGATATGGCGCCAGGCTTTCGACCAGCTCGGGAGGGGTGGATATATCTGTGAGCGCGTATCACGGGCCTGATAAAGACCCCGTCTTTCTCCCATATAAGACAGTGGGTGTTCTGCCTGATATAGCGACTCTGGTGAGACCGCAATCTTATGTTGTCAGTATGTTGGGCGTGGATTTCTCCGCGACGCTTGGTGATTTTGTCGTGCAGTTCGAAGCTGTCTATTCTCCCGACAAGATGGGAATTGTCGAATGGGATTATGCAAGCCTGCACCTTCCCTTTGAGGTTGAGAGAGCCCCCTACATATCCTATGCCACCGGATTTAACTACTTCATTCCTCTGGACAGGCTTATAGATAGGCATGAGGGTGAATCGGTCTTCACATTTGAATGGTTCCAGTCAAAATATCTGGACAGTGGTCTTTATCCTCCATCCTTTACCGATATTATTACCTGTAAATTTGAAGACAGCTATTTTGATGGACATATAACAACGGAAATCAAAGGTATCTTCGAGACGCGGCACGGAGGAAAGATATTCTGGCCGGAGATAGGATATGATTTTCAGAATGGTCTCTCCTTCAATTTGTCATATGCCGGCATATGGGGAGAGGAGGGATCAGGATTCGACAATACCTCAATCTT
>JAGGXJ010000139.1 GCA_021163105.1 Syntrophobacterales bacterium | reverse complement strand
TCACTCGCCCCCTTGAACCCTTGATTCCTTGAACCCTTCTTTAATACGCATCATTGTATATTTCTATAGCGTCTTCTTCCGTCATTCTGCGCGGGTTGTTCGCAAGTGGTCTGGCCACAGTCATAGCGGCCTCTGCCAATTTTGGAAAATCTTCCTCCTCTATGCCCAGTGTCTCCAGGCTGTCATATATGCCGCAGTCATCGATCAGGTCCTCCACAGCGCCGACGGCCAGACCGGCAGCTTCGTTCAGAGAGAGATCATCTGTTGGCTCACCCATAACTTCGGCTATCACAGCGAACTTTTCCAGCGCTCCGGGGAGATTAAAATTCATAACCGCCGGAAGCAGAAGCGTGTTCGCCAGCCCATGCGGGATTCCGTACATGCCTCCAAGCGGGTAGGAAAGTGAATGCACGGCAGTAACGCCGGCGTTTGCCAGCCCCAGCCCGGCATACATACTTCCCAGGAGCATCTGCTCCCTTGCTTCCAGATCTGATCCGTTGTGGACGCATGTCCGAAGGCTGGATGAAATCAGACTAATTGCCTCCATCGACACCATCTCACTCATCGGGCTTGCCGTGATCGAGGTATATGATTCTATAGCGTGACACAGGGCGTCAATGCCGGTAGTCGCGGTAACATCTGATGGAATGCTCAGGGTCAGTTCCGGATCGAGCAGGGCGATATCGGGATACAGGTAGGGGCTGTTCATGCCCTCTTTTTTGTTCAGATCCTTTCTTATAAAAACGGATGTAAATGTCACTTCGCTCCCGGTTCCGGCGGTTGTCGGAACCATGATTGCGGGGAGGCCCGGTCCCGGGACCATATTAAGCCCCAGATAATCCTTGGCTGTTCCCTTGTTGGCTACGATAACAGCCACGGCTTTTGCAAGATCCATGGTGCTTCCGCCGCCGATTCCGACAATTATATCGCACTTGTCGTTCGCTGCCGCCCCGGCGCCTTCATCAGCCAGTTCCAGAGGAGGTTCTCCATCCACCCTGTCAAAGATAGACGCATTCATACCGGCTTTTTTAAAATAATCGGACACCTTCTCACGAAATCCTGCGAGGGAGAGGTTTTTATCGAGGACTATCAGCGGGGCCTTTCCGCCAAGCTCACGTATATGTTCGGCCAATTGTTCAAATGTCCCGTTACCGAATACTATCTTTTTTGCTCCTGTAAAAGAAAATGTCTTATTCATTTCAAGGCCTCCTGAATTATATGTTTTTGCAAATCTTCGAATCAGTTGTTTATGACAGTTCCCTGTCTTACTCCCATTCTATTGTGCTCGGTGGTTTTGAGCTGATATCGTACACAACACGATTCACACCCTTTACTTCGTTGATTATCCTTGAGGATATACGTCCCAGAACATCATATGGAATTCTGGCCCAGTCCGCCGTCATCGCGTCCAGACTTGTTACAGCTCTCAGCGCCACCACGTTGGCATAGGTGCGCTCATCCCCCATGACTCCAACGCTTTTGACCGGCAACAGAACCGCGAAAAACTGCCATATTTCCCTGTTTTCATCATAGCGCTCTATCTCTTCCCGCACGATCAGGTCTGCTCCCCGCAGTATGGCCAGGTCGTCTCTGGTCACTTCTCCTATTACACGCACCGCCAGTCCGGGACCCGGGAAGGGCTGGCGGTTAAGAAGTTTTGAGGGCAGGCCCAGCTCTTTTCCGAGAAGGCGCACTTCGTCCTTGAAAAGTTCTTTTACCGGTTCTAACAGCTCGAAGTTGAGATCTTCCGGCAACCCGCCGACATTATGGTGGCTCTTTATAGTGGAAGAAGGTCCTCCGAGTACTGACCGGCTTTCTATGATATCGGGATAGAGCGTGCCCTGTGCCAGAAATTTTGCCCCCTTTACCTTCGATGCCGCGTCATAGAACACGTCGATAAAGGTCTTCCCTATAATCTTCCGTTTAGTCTCGGGGTCGATTACCCCTTTCAGTCCATCAAGAAACAGGTCCGCGGCGTCCACAATTTGAAAATCGAAGGGATAGTGATTGGTGAACATGGAACGTATTTCTTCCACTTCCCCTTCTCTCAAAAGGCCGTTGTCTACAAAGATAGCCTTCATCCGGTCCCCGATAGCGCGATTTATCAGCGCTGCCGTAACCGAGGAATCTACTCCCCCGGAAAGCCCGCAGATTACATTATGATTTCCCACAAGGGCTTTGATTCTCTGTACCGATTCGTCCACGAATCTACCCATCGTCCACCCACCCTTGCAGGAGGCGACGTTGAACAGGAAGTTTCCGATGATGTCTGAACCTTTCGGTGTGTGAACTACCTCGGGGTGAAACTGTATTCCATATATCTTGCCGCCGCCCATTGTGGATATGGGGCACGCGGGGGTGCCTGCCAGTGTCCGGAATCCTTCGGGGGCCTTTGTCACATGATCTCCATGACTCATCCAGACATTAAGGCTGGATGGCATATCCCTGAAAATACCGGTCGGGTCTGCCACTTCTATCCGTGCGGGCCCGTATTCTCCCTCTTTTCCCTTTTCTACCGTGCCGCCCAGCATTTCCGCCAGCAGTTGCATGCCATAGCATATGCCCAGTACGGGGACTCCCATGTCTAATATACGCCGGTCCATTCTGGGATGCCCGGGGTCAAATACGGATAAGGGGCCGCCGGAGAGTACAATTGCCGCAGGGCCTAATTTCAGCAATTCATCTTTTGAGATATCATGCCTCACTATCTCGCAGTACACTCCAAGTTCACGTATCCGTCTCGCGATGAGTTGCGCGGTTTGTGAACCAAAATCAAAAACAACAACAAGTTCTTTCATATTGTATCCCATAATCAGTTTATATTTATTTCGTTACAGAGTTATTCGGCCTTCATAGACAAATTCTACGTTTCCCTTAAGCCACACGTCTTCAAAGGAATCATCCTTGGTTTTGAAGTCAACGGCAAGAATTCCGCCGGGCATCTCAACCTGAATCGGGGGATCTCCAGCGTCCTTAAACACGCTGCTAATAATGGCTGATGCTACCGCCCCTGTTCCGCACGCCAGGGTTTCTTCCTCAACGCCTCTTTCATAGGTGCGCACGCGTATGCGGCCCGGTTCGATAATTTCCACAAAATCAACGTTTGTTCCTGCGGGTTCGAATACCGTGTGAGATCTGACCGCGTATCCTGTCTTTGCCACTTCATCCGCCGGCATTTCGGCAACCCTGTCTCTGAATATTATGGCGTGCGGGACCCCTGAATTTATGGAATAGAAGGGAATACGCGTATCGTCTATGTCCAGAAAGTTTTTATCTTCCGGAGAGGAAGGGGCTGTAAGCTGAATGGCGACCATCTCATCCTTTACGAAGGCACCAACTATCCCTGCCATGGTTTCCATAACCATCTGAGATTTCGCGAAGCCCTTTTTCATGGCAAATCCGGCCGCGCATCGCGCGCCGTTTCCGCACATCTCTGCCTCGCTTCCGTCGGCGTTGAATATACTCATTCTGAAATCACCAGCCTTGCCCGGCTCGATTATGAGAAGACCATCAGCCCCGATAGAGGTGCGGCGTTTGCACCATACAGAGGCACGTTCGCTCCAGTTTGTGATGATATTTCCGGAGCGGTTGTCTATGACAATGAAGTCATTCCCATGACCAGACATCTTTGAAAATGCAATGAATCCATCTCTGCTTTCAGCCAAATCGGATTTACCCCCTTAAAAACATCTTAGTATGACAGGATTAGCTTCAGATTTAAAGTCCTTTTTTTATAAAGTCAACAGCATTTCTGAAAATTAAAGGTTTTGCTCTGTCTTCGAGCAGATTCTCCCCTTAGAACTAAAATATTTTCCCCCTCATTCAGATACTGGTAACAATCCCTAAGGAATCAAGAATAAATAAGTTATACAGATTGCGCCGTAATTTTGTTTGTTTTCAAGGCGTGTTGAAGCGCTCGTAACGAGTTATGTAAGCTTTGGCACAACACAGAAAACAAGCAAAAGGACAAGCAAGGTGTATGAGTTATTTATTCTTGCTGACTAAATGTTTCGTTGACAACAAATATTTCAGGTGATAGAAGGAGCGGCAAGAGGTTGCCGATTGCCGTATGAAGACTATATTTCACACCACTGATGATATAGAAAAGAAAACCATCCTGATCCTGAAGATCCTGAGCGGCGAGCAGGGTCCGATAGGGTCTCGCCTTCTTTCAAGGTATCTGCAGGATTATGGTATCTCACTGAGCGAAAGAGCCGTCAGGTACCATCTGAAGTCGATGGACGAACGCGGACTTACAAGGCTCATAGGCAGGCATGACGGGAGAATCATAACAGAAACGGGTGTTGAGGAGATAAGCAGTGCCAGGGTTCATGATAAGGTTGGCCTTGCCATCTCCAGGATAGAAAACCTCGCGTTCAGAACAACATTTGATCCGGAAAAGAAAAAGGGCCTTCTCCCCGTCAATATATCCTTTATGCCGAAAGAATGTTTCAAGGATGCCCTGGACGCAATGGCCCCCGCTTTCGACGCGGGCATTTGCTCCGGCGATCTCGTATCATTTGCCGAAGAAGGCGAAAAGCTTGGCGAAATTTTCATTCCGGAAGGCAAGGTGGGCTTTGCCACTGTCTGCAGCGTCGCAATCAACGGTGTCCTGTTGAAACATGGCATCCCCATGGATTCCAAATTCGGCGGCATTCTGCAGATAAGGAAAGCGAGGCCCCTGCGCTTTGTGGAGCTCATTTATTATTCCGGGTCTTCTCTTGACCCCTCGGAGGCTTTTATCCGGGGGAAGATGACATCGGTGCGGCGTGCCGCTGAAGAGGGTGAGGGGGAAATCCTCGCTAACTTCAGGG
>JAGGXJ010000023.1 GCA_021163105.1 Syntrophobacterales bacterium | reverse complement strand
AGGGGTTTCTATGGTGCTTTTTAGCATACGAGATTCCCTTTCATTTATTTTTTTAGAAACATATATTCTTCATAAAATTCTACGGCGTTTTTACTTTTTGATTCAACCATCCACTGGAACGACGAAGTGCCCATGTATGTAATTCTTTCTTAAACCATGGGAGGGATTCTATCATCTTTTTCAGTGGGATGAGAGCGTTGGCATAAATGGGTTCTTTTCCCTTTACTGCGGTTAGTTGCTGTGCTCCCATTACGCCCGACTCTGAGAACTGGATGGATATATCTCTCCTCTCTGGATACCTGGCAAAATTCAGACCCTTTTTCAAGAGGATTTCATGAAGTTTTCTGTCGAATGTTGCCTCCATCGGCACCCACTTTCCCTTCAATTTTACTTCAGGGTAGGTGTGAAGAAACGGATTTGCCCAGAAGAAGTATGACATGGGATGAAGCAAATCCTGCAGAGCATCCTTGCTAACCCACATAAAATGCAGACGCGCGGGAATATCGACCTCTTTTGCCATTTCAGCAAGCAGGACGGCCTTATGCATGCAGGAACCCCGTCCCGCGGCCAATACCTCTTCAGCGCTCATCAAGGAGTTGTCCAAAAAATCAAAAGGTATTTGATCCCTGACGAAATAGAATATCTTTTCCATTTTCTCTTCCGGCGTATTTGCGTCTCTGGTAATGTTTTTTACTGTCTCTTTGAGTGAATTCTCCATAATTCTTGCCTCCTGGGCATCAACAAATTCAGGCTTGAGCAGGTTGCAACCGCCCAATCCTATCAAGACCATTCCAACAATCACAAAACTCTTCAAACTCTTTTTCATGCCGACTTATCTCCCGCAATATTTATTGTTTAGATTCTAAACTTTTACTTAAATTTTTTTTAACTTCTCATATATGTAGTTACATACTTATCAATCTTGGCAAGTATGCTCTGGAAAAATTGGATTTGCTCGGAGGTCATATCATCCACTTCATCCGTGATTTCAGAATAAAATTTTGCGTGAAAGGCTTCATGTCCGTTAAAAGCGATTTCTCCCTTTTTTTGCAATTTCAACATGACCTCTTTTTCGTTATCGCTATTTCTGAATTTCTCCACGAGATTCTTTCTTTCAAGTTTATTGACAGTCTGTGAAACCGCCCCCTTTGTTACCCCCAGCTTCTTTGCCAGATTTGTTACGTTTATTCCCGGATTTCTCCCTATGATCTCTATATTATGTATCTCCGAAGGATATAAGAGATCGCCGGTGCCAAAATCCCGCGGTTTTTTTTCTATGGAGGTAAACTTGTTTATTATTCTGTTAAAAGTTTCCCCTATATTTATAAACGCTTCCTGCTTAGTCATGCCATGATAGTATAGACTCTAAACAATATTGTCAAGTAAAAGTTTTGCTCATACACCGATTAGATTCCGGGAGGCTGTCTTACCTCACTCGGGGAATTAGAGAAAACCCTCGCCTTTAGGCGAAGACTTTAGTAGGCTTGTTGCCGATGTCAACGTTGTCGCATTCAGCCGGTGGCAGTTTACTTGAAACTAAATGGCGGCATTTTCAGGTAAAGATAATTGTGTTGCTCTATATTCACTATTTTAATGGATTGAGGTAATTATGCTTGAACATATTGGAATAACGATCAACGAGGAAAGCGATATACAGGCTTTCTACAAAGATTTGCTGGGCCTGAAAGAGGTCAACAAATTCGATCTCTACAAAGAGCTGTCTGAGAAATTGTTCGGGATCAGCAATGAGGTTTCCGTTACGCATCTCTCCGGCGATGATCTTTTTGTGGAGTTATTTTTGACAAACAGAAAACAAAACCCAGTTTACAATCATATCTGCATTTCTGTCCTGAACAGGGATTCTCTTGTCAAAAAAGCAGAATCGGGGGGATTTCCTGTTACGCAGATAAAAAGAGAATCAAGAGACGACCTTTTATTTATAAGAGATAATTCCGGTAATATATTTGAGATAAAAAGCCGGTAAGCTACACGACCCCCCACGGATTTCACCATTAGCATTTGAGTGCATCAATCATGCGTGTTATTTCAATAATGTTTTTTATCATATTTGGCATTCAACCGGCATTTGCAGGTGACGTGGAAATAAGAACCTGTAAAAATATTCCCTATCTAACGAATGCACAGGAAACCTTATTGCAATCGTTGGACATATATTCCCCGCAACAAAAAACTCCACATCCAAAAGCCGTCGTTATATTTATTCATGGAGGAGGGTGGGCTATCGGTGATAAGGGGCAGAAGGCTCATATCGCAAAGAGGAATTTTTTTGTCCAGAATAATATAGTATTTGTCTCCATAAATTACCGGATGGCTCCGCAGTATTCATTCCCCGCCTATCCTCAGGATGTCGCAGCGGCCATTTCTTATGTCATTGACAATATTGATAAATATGGTGGAAACCCAGGCGGCGTTTTCATTTCAGGGCATTCGGCCGGAGGGCACCTCGCGGCGCTTGTATCAACAGATGCCCGTTATTTAAAGGCGTATGGGAAAAACCTGAAAGATATAAGAGGAGTCATTCTGCTTGATGGAGCGGGCTACAACATTCCCGGCAGATTTGAAAGTTTCGGGAGTAATAAAGAAAGAAAGCGGGTGCGCAAGATGTACGAGCTGGCGTTTGGCACAAACCCGGCTTTATGGAAAGATGCCTCACCAGTAAATTATGTCGCGGCAAAAAAGGATATCCCTCCGTTTCTGGTATTCTACGTTGTCGGAAGGAAGGAAGCGGAAATACAATCCAGGGAGTTCGTTTCAGCGCTGAAGGATGCAGAGGTGCCGGCAAAACTTGTTCCGATAGAACACAGCTCGCACAGAAAAATAAACGTATCATTCGGAGCACAATCGGGTTTTAAAGAGAAAGAAACACTTGATTTCATCGATCGTTATGGAGCGCATTAAAAGCCGGCAAAGGTATTGAGGTGAATCGGGAAAGACGGGTAATTTTTTCTTTTAAACAGATTATCTGAAGAAAGCCTTTTGCATGGCTTACCATGTTGTTGCAAGCTTTTCCCGGTCATTTGTGCCTCGTCGACAAGGCTGTAATTCGTGTTAATAATATGGGCGCAACTACAAGTATGTTAAGAAGATTTGTCGTTGGTGAATTGAGTTGGAGAAGAATGGTTCGTTCAAGCCTCTTGATCATTCTCAGCGTCTATCTCTTTTCCCTGGGTTATGCGGTTTTACTTGCAGACCGTCTGATCTTTCAACCTCAAGCTGCTTCATATACAGACAACAATCAGATTCTCAAACTCACCACGCAACAGGGAACCATTATATCAGCACGTTATCTGCACAATCCCGATGCCACATATACTCTGTTGTACAGTCACGGAAATGCTGAAGATCTGGGGGACATTGACGAAATACTCGAGCAATTCCATGAACACGGATTTTCGATCATTGCCTATGATTACAGTGGCTATGGGACAAGCACCGGCACCCCTTCAGAACAGTATTCCTATACGGATATTCTTACTGTCTATGAATACTTACGTAACGAACTTCATCTTCATGCCGAAAATATTGTGGTGTTTGGGCGGTCGGTTGGAGGAGGTCCGAGCATCGATCTGGCATCTCGAAACGTTGTTGGCGGGCTCATCATCGAAAGTTCGTTTGTGTCTGCATTCCGGGTGATCACAAATATCCCCGTCTTTCCATTTGACAAGTTTCCCAATCTTCGAAAAATACGGACTGTGTCGTGTCCCGTTCTTGTGATTCATGGAAAACATGATGGGATTGTTCCGTTCTGGCATGGGGAAATGCTTTATGAACACGCTCATTCCCCGAAAATGAAGTTGTGGGTTGACGAGGGTCACCATAATGATGTTTGCCGGGCCGCCGGAAATGAATATTGGAGCGTACTTGAACAGTTTGCGGAGCTTCTTGAAGATCACAGAGTGAAGACGGTGACGGCAGAGAAACGAACGAATTAATTCAAATTCCAAGCATTCAATCATTTGTTCATCCACTTGACAATTGGGGATAGAGTGAATATATATTAGCGCCAAAATATATCATAACTCTTATATAGGGGCAGATATGAGTGACGTGGATTACAAAGAGATGTCGGGTTTCTTTAAAATATTGGGGAATACCACAAGATTAAAAATAGTGAGAGAACTTGCAAAGGGTGAAAAATGTGTAGGAGATGTGGAAGATTGCGTGCATGCAAGCCAGGCGAACATCTCACAGCATCTTACAATACTTAAAAGGCAGGGTGTTGTTGATTGCCGCAAGGAAAAGAACATGAGGTGTTACTACCTCAAAAGGCCTGAATTCATAAAGGGTATTCTGAGTCTGGTAGAGGATGAGGAGCACGAAAGAGATATCAAATAGGGATGGATGATTTGATAGATTCAAAATCCTTATTCTACGATTTTATTAACAAGAAAAGAAAATAATCAGGAGGTAAAAGATGGGAGAATTTGCAGATAGTCCGGATAGTCCGGTTGTTGTAACGGATAGCAATATTGATGAGGCGATAGCGAAATATCCGTTTTTGCTTGTTGATTGCTGGGCTGAATGGTGTGGCCCGTGTAAGATGATGGAACCGGTTCTTGATAAACTTGCGAAAGAATATCAGGGAGATATCGTGTTCGGGAAACTTGATGTGGACGGCAATAACGCGACCGCAGCGAGGTTCGGTATTCGTTCCATACCCGATCTTCTGGTTTTTAAAGACGGGGAAAAGGTGGGAGATATCATCGGTTCCATGCCTGAGAGTATGTTGCTGGGGAAAATCAACGCGTACAGGTAACAAAAAAACAAGGGAAGGGACTTAGTTAATGATTGAAAATCTTCTCGGTAATCCGGATGCGTATCTTCAGGGGGCGTTTTACATGGCTATTTTTGCCGCTTATCTTGGAGGTGTATTGGCCAGTTTTACGCCCTGTGTCTACCCGGTGATTCCTATTACTGTCGCTTATATAGGAGCCCGCAGCAGCGCTTCCAGGACAAAGGGCTTTCTGCTTTCCATAATTTATGTTCTTGGTATGGCCGCGGTATATACGGCTCTGGGTGGTTTTGCCGCCATGACAGGAAAATTATTCGGTCAGATTCAGACGAATCCGTGGGTATTTCTTGTAATAGCTAACATATGTATTCTTATGGGGCTTTCCATGCTGGGGGTCTTCATGCTTTCTATCCCGATGCCACAGTTTCTGTCAGGATTTCGGCCGGAGGGGAAAGGCGGAGGATTTGTCGGAAGTTTTCTTGTGGGAGCAGTGTCGGGAATCATAATTGGTCCCTGTACAACACCGGTGTTAGCCGTTCTGCTGAGTCTGATTGCTACCAGGCAGAGCGCGGTTTTCGGCATGAGCCTTATGTTTGTGTTTGCCATAGGTATGGGAACACTGCTTGTTATTCTGGGGACTTTTTCAGGCCTTCTCTCAAGTATTCCCAGATCAGGGGTATGGATGACGAGGATTAACAAGATATTTGGCTGGATCCTGATAGGCATAGGGGAATATTTTTTACTCAAAGCGGGAGGGATGTTATGGCTTTAAAGTATAAACGTGAATATGGAATCTGGTTTCTTCTGATTGTGATGTGTTTTGCATCTATTATAATGATTACGTCTTCCACCGCCTTTTGTTCGCAGGAGCAGAATGCATGGGGACCGCGCATTAGAGAACTCGCTCCCGATTTTGTCTTGAAGGATCTGGATGGAGAGAAGGTCAGACTTGCTGATTACAGGGAAAAAGTTGTTCTCCTTGTCTTCAGTACGACATGGTGTCAACATTGTCGGAAGATGCCGCCTTATCTGAACGAACTACGCCGTGAGTATGGTGACAAGGGGTTTGTAATTTTCAATATAGATATACAGGAACCCGGTAAGAAAGTGCGTTCTTACGCGACCAGGCACGGCATCGACTACAGGGTATTGCTGGATGAAAAGGCAGAGACGGCAACGGCTTATGAAGTAATGGGTGTCCCTTCTCTTATCCTGGTTGACAGAGACGGGACCATTGTCTGCAGGCAGTGCCGATCACTTGACAGACTGTTGGAGGATCTACTGCCCGCGTCTTAATGATAGCGGATGACGGGTGCCACGGCAGGTGTGTGAAAAAGTAAAATTGACTTGATAAATTATCCCCTAGAGTTATATATAACGCCCATCCAAAAATTGGATCAAGAGCTGTTTCTGGATGGAAACCATATGTAGTGCAGACTCTAAGGTGGAGGTTGGCGAATGTACTGGGAAGAAGATATCGAAACAATGTCGAGGAAAAAGCTGGAAGATCTTCAGCTTGCGAGACTGAGGGAAAGTGTGAAAAAGGCGTCTGCCTCCGTTTTTTATGGAGATTTGTTCAGGAAGGCGGGCATTGAGCCGAACGAAATAAGGTCTCTGGATGATATAAGAAAGATTCCCTTTACGACGAAAGATGATCTCAGAGAACACTGGCCCTACGGATTTCTGGCTGTCTCCAAAGATAAACTGGTAAGGATGCATTCATCTTCCGGGACAACCGGTAGGGCGACGGTTATCTTTCATACAATCGATGATGTAAACGAGTGGACGAATATCGTGGCCCGTTCCATGTATATGACTGGCATGCGCAGTAGTGACGTGTTCCAGAACATGATGACATACGGTCTCTTTACCGGGGGGCTGGGATTCCACTACGGCGCGGAGAAATTGGGTGCGCTGGTTATCCCCGCAGGCGCAGGTAACAGCAAACGGCAAATACAGATTATGCAGGATTTCGGGACGACGGTAATGCATGTCATCCCGAGTTACGCGCTCCACCTGTTCTCAGTTTTTGAAGAGGTAGGGGTTGACCCCGGAAACGACACACAGCTCAGAATAGCCTTTCTTGGCGCGGAGCCTCATTCAGAAAAGACAAGGGAAAAAATAGAAGAGTTTTACGGTATCAAGGCATACAATTCATACGGGTTGTCTGAGATGGATGGTCCCGGTGTGGCCTTTGAGTGCCAGTTTCAGAACGGGATGCATATCTGGGAGGATAACTTTATTGTAGAGATAATTAATCCGGACACACTTGAGCCTGTTCCGGAGGGCGAGGAGGGGGAGCTTGTGCTGACGACCCTCCTGAGAGACGGGATGCCAATTCTGCGATACAGGACGAAAGACCTTACGCGGATTATTCCGGGAGCCTGCGAATGCGGCAGGACACACGCCCGGATAGAACGGATAAAGGGAAGAACGGATGATATGCTGATCCTGAAGGGAGTTAATATATTCCCGATTCAGATAGAAAAGAAACTGATGGATATACCTGGAGTTGGAACAAATTTCCTGATTATTCTGGAGAGAAAAGACTTCAATGATCACATGACAGTCAGGGTTGAGGTGCAGAAGGAATTCTTTTCCGGAGACCTGAAACAGCTTGAAGATCTGAGACACAGAATCGGTGAAGAATTGAAGAGTGATATTCTGATAACACCGAAAGTGGAACTTGTTGAGCCCGGCAGCCTTCCCAAAAGCGAGGGGAAAGCGGTAAGGGTTGTTGATAACAGGGAGGAGTGAGAAACTATGGTGGCTTATCAAATTTCTGTATTTGCAGAAAACAAGCCGGGCAGACTGGCGAAGGTTACCGGCATCCTGAAAAAAGGCAAGATCAACATACGCGCCATTACGATATCCACTTCCGATGCCTTTGGGGTGATCAATCTGATTGTGGATGACCCGGAGCGCGCGCGTTCCATCCTGGAGGACGAAGGTCTGACTGTTAGCATGAAAGAGGTTGTCGCGGTTGTGATCGAGGACAAACCGGGTGGACTCGACAAACTGATTCAGCTTCTTCTGGATGAGGATATCAATGTTGAAAACGCCTATGGTTTTGTTCTGGAAAGTCACGAGAAGGCGGTTTTTGTGGTAGATGTGGATCAGATGGAGAAGACTCAGAAGGCACTGAAAGATGCTGGATTCGAGACATTAGATGCGCAGGCGCTTTTAGCTATAGAACCCTTTCACTATATGAAGTATTGATGGGACAGTTCACAGTTACCAGTTTACGGTTAATGAGGGACTAATTATATGACACACGAAGATGCGGGGCATTATGCCGCCAAGCATGCCGCGGGAACCCAACCGGCACCGGGTGTTGAAAAAGCGGTAAAAAATAAGATTAAAGATGGCCATATTACATGCGCCGCTGCGCACAAGATTGCGTCTGATCTGGGAGTGACGCCTACTGAGGTAGGAGTCGCTGTGGACCTCATGGAAGCACGTTTGAGCAGATGCCAGCTGGGATTGTTTGGATATGCTCCCGACAGAAGAATCGTGAACCCGGCTAACGAGGTATCACATGAACTGGAAGAGGCCATAAGAAAATCACTGGTTGACGGCAAAATAACATGCCTTTCATGCTGGGAAATCGCGAAAGAGTTCGGGATTGCCAGGATGGATGTGGCTTCGGCCTGCGAAACACTGCCTGTCAGAATATTTTCCTGCCAGCTCGGAGCTTTTTAAAATCTTGGACGTTTGATAGTGCTGTTATTTCATTTTTCCGGATTTTGGGATAGAAAAGAGGCGACCTCGGCTACCTTTTCTGGTGCTCCAAGGACAAAAAGCACATCGTTAGCATAGAAAAGCATATCTACGTCTGGATTGGATAATATTTGTGAGTTTCGACGTACTGCCAATACTGTAACTCCATATTTCTTTCTCAGCTCAATTTCAGCCAGACTTTTTCCAACTAAAGGCGACATTTCAGCAATCCTCAACGTACTGATTTCAACATCGGGAAGTTGAAGATCCAAATCGCAAAAAGATACCGTCTCTTTGGAAAGACTTCGAAACATTTCGTAACTGTCTGATCTCACTTCAGCAACGAGCTTTTCGATTTCATCTTTGGGTATAAGATACTTTGCCAAAACCCGGGTGAAAATCTCAACTGAAGTTTCAAACTCTTCCGGGATGACTTCGTTTGCCCCCAATTCATATAAGGGCTTCATTTCCTGGAGATAGCGTGTTCGTATGATTATATGGGCCTTTGGGTTGAGTCTCCGGGCGATTTCGGTAATTCTACGGGTTGCTGTAGGATCGTGAATTGCCACTATAGCGACGCTCGCATCTTTGATGTTTGCGTGCTGAAGCACCGCTTCCTGGGTTGCATCTCCATAACAAATTGGTTCCCCCTGTGCCTGTTCGTTCCTCACTGTTTCCGGGTTCATTTCAATGACTGCATAGGGAATACCCGATAGTCGTGCGGCTCGTGCTACATTCCTGCCATTGATTCCGAATCCGATTATAATCAGGTGGTTTCTCTTACTCTTAACCTTTTTCTCTGTCATCTCTGAAACAGGATAAAAGCCCGATATTAATCTTTTTGGCAGCGGCAACCGCAGGATAATGTCGGCTGCGCGTGGCGCCAGTGTTATAATAAATGGTGTCGCCGCCATGCCAAGTACAGAGAAAGCCAGAAACATCTGATAATTATTTCCGGAAAGCAAACCATGTTCAACGCCGGCCTTGGACAGGATGAAAGAAAATTCACCAACCTGACCGAGTGCAAGGCCGACCAGGATTGAAGTACGAAGTGGGAATCCTAATAAAACAGTTACAAGGCTTGCAATGACAGATTTTAAAACTAAAATGGATAAAGTGATGAGCAAGATTATTCCGGGGTGCCGGAAAAGGAAACCTACATCCAGCAACATACCAATGGAAACAAAAAAGAAGCTTGTAAAGACATCCCGAAAGGGTAAAATATTCCCAAGTGCCTGATGGCTGTATTCAGATTCGGAAATGATCAATCCTGCTAAAAACGCACCCAGGGCAAGGGATAGCCCTGTCTTGGAAGTCAGCCACGCAACACCAAGGCATATTACAATTATGCCCAACAGGAAAAGTTCCTGGCTTCGCGTTCGTGCGATTTGATACAATACTTGAGGTACAACCCATTTAGCGCTGACGAACACTAACAGGATTATACCGATTCCTTTGGCCAGAAGAATAAGGACGGATCCACCCAAATCCCCTGTTGCACCAGCCAGCAGCGGGGTGACCAAGATCATGGGAACAATAATAATGTCCTGGAAGATCAGAATGCCAAGAGTCGTACGCCCGTGCGGACTATCAACTTCGGCTCTTTCCTGGAGTAGTTTGAGTACAATCGCCGTACTGCTCAGGGCTACGAGAAATCCGATGAAGACCGCCTCGCCAAAAGCCTGGCCAAACTGCCTGGCTATGAACAAAGTAGCGAGAAAGGTCAGCAACACCTGAAGCGAGCCGCCCATCAGGACGGACTTTCTGATTTGCAGAAGCCTTTCAAGTGAGAACTCGATTCCGATGGTGAAAAGCAATAGCACAATACCGATTTCAGCAAAAATTTCAACTTCATGAACTGCCTTTACCAGCCCAAATCCGTAAGGCCCGACGAATATTCCCGTGAGGAGGAATCCCACAACCGCCGGCACGCGAAGT
>JAGGXJ010000006.1 GCA_021163105.1 Syntrophobacterales bacterium | reverse complement strand
GCGATTTTTGAAAAAGAGAATGAATTGTCAACAGTTTATCCGGGGAAACTCAAGAAGACCTGTGAGGCTTGCCATCCAGCAGAAAGCGGAAGCAGTGATTGTTTGCCAAAGTTGATATCTTTTCGTATTTCATCCCACAAAAAGGGTGATTTCAGTTGTTTATACAGTAAAGACCAGTGTTTGAGTTGCCACCAGGGGAGGGGTGCTCATGGAACGGAAGTGCTTCTCAACCGTGATGACTGCTATAAATGCCACATATCATTGGCAGGGAAGCCCTTATTGCTTGGCTACATTCACCCGAAAGATAATATGAATAAATCCCCGGGAATCGTTGCTGTTGCAATTATCTATCTATTGGTAATCTCGTTATTCTTTTTTGGTGGGTTTGTATTTTATTGTAAAAAGTTTTCTCAGGTAAAGAAACAACCAAAGGGGAAAAACCATTGTTGATAACAGTTTTTGATTCCATCCTTATAGTTGCAGCCCTTCTTGTTATGTCGGCGGGATTTTTAAAACGGCGACCAGCGCGGCTGTTGGAAAAAGATGAAAAACGCGCAGGTGATTTGACTGGCTTGATAGTCTATCTTCTGGGGCATAAAAAAATTTTAAGAAACGGTTCCTCGGGGATTGCCCATCTCGTTTTGTTTTGGGGGTTTGTTCTTCCCCTGTTAATAATCGTCCTTTCCCAGTTTCCTTTCGTCATACCAAAAGAATTTGCAGAGTTGCTGTCCCTGGTGTTGGATGTGTTGGGAATTTTAGTGATCTTTGGGATTCTTTTTTTCTTCTTTAGGCGGATGAATAACCTAGATGATGTGCCTGAGCCACGAAAGATAATAATACCATTGGTTATCTTGCTGGCTATATTTTTATCTGGTTTTTTGGCGGAAGGATTGCGTTTGCGGATCACAGGTACGGGGTTTCACTGGACATCACCGGTGGGATGGCTTTTTTCTGCTATCTTACCTGGTTCCCCCATCCTCATGCAAATGGTAATTCGTGTTCATTTCTTTTTGATATTGTTGTTTATCGTGATGCTTCCCTTTACTTTCATGCGGCATTTAATTACTGCTTCATTGAATGTTTTTTACCGGGATAAAGGGCCTCGTGGTGCGTTGGTGCCAGTTTTACTCGATGATGGATTGTTGGGAGCGGGTAAAATAGAGGATTTTTCCTGGAAACAATCATTAGAGATAGATGCATGTGTGTCTTGTGGCCGGTGTGAAGATAATTGTCCTGCCACCATTTCCGGGAAGCCGCTGTCTCCTAAGAAAGTGATGCAGAATCTCCTACATCAGGCAGAAACAGTATGTGTTGAAAATTCGCAATCTTCTGCGTTGTCCGAAGTTTTTTCTGATGATGAACTGTGGTCTTGCACTGGTTGCATGGCTTGTGTAGAGCATTGCCCTGTGTTTGTAAATCCAATGGATAAAATAGTAGCAATGAGGAGATTTAAAGTCCTTGCTCAAGGGAAAATGCCGGATGAAGCCATGCCCATGATTCGCAATCTTGAAATTTATGGAGATACTGACGGGAAAGGCATTGCCCATAAAGTTGACTGGGCGCATAGCTTGGATGTTCCTCACATAGCGGGCGAAGGTCTCAATGCAGAAATTCTTTTGTGGGTGGGATGTTCTGGCGCGTTTCATCCGAAATACCAAGATGTAACCCGCGCTATGGTAAAAATTCTTAAAGCAGCCGGAATTAGTTTTGGTATTCTGGGCAAAGAAGAGTTGTGTTGTGGCGACGCAGCTAGAAGATTAGGGAATGAAGAAGTTTTTTTAGATCTTGCCAGAAAAAATATCGCCGCATTAAAAAAATACCATGTCAAAAATATAGTAACCTTATGTCCTCATGGATTCAATACCCTCAAAAATGAGTATAAAAATTTAGGAGGTGATTTTAACGTTGTCCATGCATCGGAGTTGATAGCTGATTTAATTAAACAGAAAAAAATATTTTTGAAATATCCAGTTAAAAAGACCATGGTTATTCATGACCCATGCTACCTTGGCCGAATTAACAATATTTATGAACCCCTGAGAGAAGTATGTGGTGCTGTTCCTGGTGTTGTGGTCAAAGAATTAAAACGCAACCGTGAGAACGCATTTTGTTGTGGTGGTGGTGGGGGAAGAATGTGGCTTCATGAAAGACTGGGGGAAAACATCAGCAACCTGCGTGCCCAAGAGATTAAAGAAAGTAATATAGAATTGGTGGGGACAGCATGTCCTTTCTGCCTTACCATGTTAGAAGATGGAATAGGTTCATTGGAAATGGAAAAACCACCAAAAGTGATGGATATTGTAGAAATAATAGCATATTCTTTAAGGTGATGATGAGATCTATCTTTTTCATTGAGAGAGTGAGTAAATGAAAATTGTTGTATGTATGAAACAGATATCTTATACCTATGTAAGAACAGGTATGGACCCTGATAATGATTTTATTGCTCCAGAAGATCAAGTGTTTGTGATCAATCCCTATGATGAATCTGCTCTTGGAATGGCTTTGCACATAAAGGAGCTGGTTGGCGAAGGGGAAATTACTTTGTTGACACTTGGTCCCATAATAGCTGAGACAGAATTGAGCAGATGTCTAGCTATGGGTGCCGATTATCTTTGCCAGATAGATGAGCCTGGAATGATAGATCCTTGGAGTAAATCCGTTCTTTTGGCAAGAGCGATTGATCATCTAGGGGCGGATATTGTACTTTGTGGTAAGGAATCTATTGACAGCAGGAACGGTCAAATGGGAGCGTTGATGGCCCATCATCTGGAAATGCCCTATGTAGCGCGCATCAAGGACATTTCAGTTTCTGAGGATCGACAATTGGCAGAAGCTAGAACAAATGCGGGACGAGGGGTATCTGAGATTATTGAAACTCCGCTTCCCGCTGTTTTCAGTGTGGATGCCAGCTCAATTCCTTCCATTATGCCGACTTATAAAGCAAAAAAACAGAGTCAGTCTTTTCCTGTTCAAGAGATGTTTTTCGATAAAAATACTGTTTCCCCAAAAAGTATTTGTACAAAAACTTTTACACCCCGGCCCCGATCCAAAAAAGTACAAGCTCCTGACAGTACATTGGAAGCTTTTGATCGCATCAGCCGTCTCCTTACAGGAAGCAAAGTTGAAAAAAAGGGAGAAATGCTGACAGGAAATCCTGAATCTCAAGTTGAGGGCATAATTTCATTTTTAGAAGAACATGGATTTTTAGAATTGGTGCAAGCCCAAGCAAAGAAGAGGTGACAGGCTTGGTCACTGAAACAGATAGAAAGTTAAAAAAACTTGCCTATCGCCTTCCATGGAATGTTGTGTGTCATGAGAAAAATGGCTTGCCCAGGCTGATACTGGATTATCCCCTCAAATCCATTGCCTTGCATCCTTCCTGGAAAGTTGTACTGAAATATCTGCAAACGAAATCTTTTGTTCCTCTGGAAAATATCATTCAGCTTGTTGAAGAGATTGAACCCGCTCAGGTAGAATTTTTTCTCGACGATTTATCCCGTAAGGGTTTCTTGGAACAGGAAGGTATTCCGGCGCTTACCGATTATCCTTTGGTATCCATCATAATTCCAGTCAGAAACAGGCCGGCACAGATTGAAGAG
>JAGGXJ010000014.1 GCA_021163105.1 Syntrophobacterales bacterium | reverse complement strand
TTGACGTTTTCCAGAACGGTCTTGTGCGGAAAGACATTAAAAGACTGAAAGACCATTCCTATTTCTTCTCGGACCTTGTTTATGTTCGTTTCGGGGTCGCTGATGTCGATTCCGTCAACGATGATATGGCCCCGATCTATCTTTTCAAGCTGGTTAATTGATCGTAGCAGTGTGCTCTTGCCGGAACCGCTTGGCCCGATGAGTACCATTTTTTCGCCGTCGCGGACATCGAGTGAAACATTGTCCAATGCCTTCAACTGTCCGAAATATTTGTATACATCCCTCATCTCGACCATGACGGGACTTTTATCTGTCGACACCTACTCTGTCCTCCATGATGCTGATAAGTTTTGATAGAAAGAGTGTGATAATCAAATAAACGAGAGCAACCATCGTATAAGTTTCAAAATAGTTGAACGATGCGGCGGCAAACTCGCGTCCCCTCCTCAGGAGGTCGGACACGGCAAGTATGGAGACCAGGGATGAATCTTTCAGAAGCGCCACAAATTCATTGCCGATGGGAGGAAGGATAGTTTTGATGGCCTGAGGCAGTATCACGTGACGCATGGCCTGCGCTGAAGTCATCCCGAGGGATCGGGCCGCCTCCATCTGTCCTTTGGGAATTGATTCGATACCGGCGCGGAAGATTTCTCCCATGTATGCCCCGTAACAAACAGACATTGCGATTATCGCGCTGGCCATGGCAGGGACATTTACTATGCGTCCCAAAGCGAAATAGATGTAGAACAGCTGGACAAGCAGGGGGATTCCCCGGATGATCTCCACATACAGTGACGCGATCCCGTTCAGAATTTTGTTCTTCGATATTCGCCCGAGTCCGGTAAAGAGGCCTATTATCAGTGCCAGGATTATCGCTGCTACTGTAACCTGGAAAGTCACCAGGATCCCGTCCGGAAGAAATTTCAAAATCTCCCAGTAGGGATCCGGGTTAGAGATTGCCAGATAGGCGACTATAGCGATAGCGCCTACGAAAGAAACTCTCCACGCCGTAAACAACCCCACATCCTCTTTGCTTGGGATTGCGGCGCCGTCGCCAACGTCTATAACTAACTGTTTTGTTTTGTCTTTGTCTGCTATCTCAGCCACTTCTCTTCCAGTTGCTTGTCAATACCCTTGGCCTGTACAGCCTTGATGCCCTTGTTTACCAGATCAAGTAGCTTTTTATTCTTCTTGTTTATCGCGATTCCGTAGTATTCCGTTGTAAGAACATTTCCCACAATCTTAAATTTCTCTTTATACTCCTTCTGCTGGAGCGCGTATTGCGCGGCTACCGGGGTATCGCAGACCACACCGCTGATGCGTCCCACGGCCATATCTTCAAATGCCAGGCCTATCTCGTCATAGCTTTTAAGTTCCACGCCCTTTGCTTTTTTGACTTCAAGACCGCCTGTCGTACCTATTTGGGCGCCTATCTTCTTTCCCTTCAGATCCGAGATAAGAACGGCATTCGAGGTCTTCGGAACGATGAGTACCTGTCCGGCATTAATATAAGGAGTAGAGAAATTCATCGTTTTCTTACGTTCCTCAGTAATAGTGACAGAGGATATGATGGCATCATATTTGCCGGCGGCAATACCTGCGAAGATCCCATCCCACGCGGTGTTTTTGAATTTCACCTTAAACCCTGCCTCTTTGGCCACTGCATTGAGAAAATCAATGTCGAAACCTACGATCTTCTTGTCTGTGTTCACCATTTCCATCGGGGGCCATGTGGCATCCGTGGCAACGGTATAGACCTTCTCCGCCGCAAAGGCAGAACCTCCGATAACCGGCATTGCAACAAATCCGGCGATCACCAGTAAAGCAATAATTATACGACTACTCTTCATATCTTCCTCCTTTTCTAAAAGCTGATTGTTCCCGGCTGTAGTTACTATTGAGCCGGGGCATTGTCAAGACAAAAAGCCGGGCCATTTATTTTGTTTGCTTTTAAAAAACTCAAGCGATATAAGGCGATTCTGCCTGAAAGGGGGCAAGTTATATGGTGAACTCATCGGGGAAAGCGCGCAGACTGGGTGCGTATTTTTTGCTCCTCGTCACCACATTTTTCTGGGGAACTACATTCGTAATAGTCAAACAGGCCGTGGAACAGGTAGGGGTATTCCTCTTTCTGTCACAGCGCTTCAGCCTGGCGTTTTTGATACTCCTTGTGATCTGCCTGATTTCGAGACGGCCATTCAAAAAAGAGTACCTCAAAGGGGGCATAATCATCGGCACCCTGCTCTTCGGTTCATTCGCATTTCAGACCATGGCTCTTCTGTATACAACCGCCTCGAATACCGCATTTCTGACAGGCCTTAACGTCGTTCTTGTGCCGCTAAGCGGAGCCATACTCCTGAAACAGTCAGTGAACCGCAACGTGAAACTGGGTGTAATTCTGGCCGCCGCTGGGCTTTATCTCCTCTGCACGAACGGCGGCTGGTCATTTAACATGGGAGATATCCTTGCCATGACCTGCGCGGCATGTATCGCGCTGCACCTCATCTTCACCGGCAGATTCGCGCGTACGAGCGATGTCTACTGGCTCACAACTATCCAGATAGGCGTAGTGGCCCTCTTCAGCACACTGGTGACGAAATTAGGGGGCAATGAAATTCTTGTCTGGCATCAGGAAATATTGTGGGGGTTGGTAATTTGTGTCCTGTTCGCCACGATATTTGCTTTTCTGGTACAGACCTCCATGCAGCGATTCACGAGTCCTACTCACACGGCGCTGATCTTCTGCATGGAACCGGTGTTCGCGGCACTGTACGCGTACTGGGCAATCGGCGAGAGATTCGGCATCAAGGGGCTTATCGGAGCCACCCTTATACTTACGGGCATGATCATTTCCGAAATCTCTTTTCCGACCTACTTTTTCAGAAAAAGCCGCTCCGGGGAACTGGATTGACAGGTTTACGTTATTTCGTGATCTCATAAAGGATGATAGCGGCGGCAACCGACAGGTTCAGAGATTCCACATTTCCTCTCCCCGGAATCGAAACAAGCCGGTCGGCATATTCTGTCAGTTCTTCCGACAATCCATCCGCTTCCTGTCCCATCATCACAATATTTTTGCCCCCCTTTTTCCATTCGCCCGGAGGGATGCCTCCTTGTGGAACCATCGCTATCATACTGTATCCCGTCTTGTCCGCGAACTGACGTATCTGCCGGGGATCGATGGACTGATATATCTCTATTCCGAAAATAGTTCCGGCGGATGCCCGTATCGCCTTTGTATTGAGGGGATCTACACAGGAAGGACTCAGGATCAGCTGTCTTACATTAAACCAGGCGGCTGTGCGCATAATAGTTCCCAGATTTCCCGGATCGGATACCCTGTCAAGATACAACAATGTATCGGAAGCCGTACGTTCCAGATCACGAAAGTTGAATTCCCCCCACCGGCAAATCACCACTACACCCTGCGGCGTTTTCTCCGTAGAGATTTCCTCCATTATACTGCCGGAACATCCGTAGACCGGAACATTCTCGGGAAGGATATCGGCAACCGATTC
>JAGGXJ010000070.1 GCA_021163105.1 Syntrophobacterales bacterium | reverse complement strand
TCCGCAAAGGCGGTCATGGCATTTCCATGACGATACATTTATTTCAGCTTTCTTTATAACGGCCATGAGGCCGATCTGAAGATTCTCAGACAGCCTCACAACAAAAATGAAACTCTTATAATTCTAAGGTACTTTGCTGGAGTTTCATATAAAGGTAAATAATCAAATGACTTACATCAGGAGGTTTTATTCATGATAAAGGCGCGCGGGATAATATTCATAGCGGCGGCCATTGTGGTTGCTTTTTTTGCCGCTACCATGGTCTCACGGTATTTCAACAGGCCTGTTTCCAGGGAGGCCAGGCTTGTTGTTGTGGCCGGCGCCGATATATCCCCGGGTGACCGTCTGACTGCGGAAAAGCTGAAGACCGTAAAATGGCCGAAGTCGGACGTGCCGCAAGGCTCCTTTAACAGCTTTGGAAAGGTCGTTGGAAGGGTGGCTGCAAGCAGCATCCATGAGGATGAACCCATTAATGAAAAACAGCTCGTGCCCCAGGGTAAATTTACAGGTTCATACCTTGCGGCACGAATAGAGCCGGGAATGAGGGCCATCAGCATGACAATAGACAAAGAGTCCGGAGTTTCCGGCATGCTGAAACCGGGTGATGTGGTGGATGTCATTGCGTCCGGTTCTTTACCGGGCAGGAAGGGCGGCAGAATCTCTCGTCTAATCCTGACCGGGGTAAAGGTCCTCGCCGTGGATTATAAAGAAAAAGCCGGGATAAAAAAGAAGGCATCTCTGAAGGGAACCGCAATTCTTCTCCTGAACCGTGAAGACGCACCGGTCCTGGCCGCATCGGAAGGCGCAAAACTGCGGCTTATCGCCAGGAATCGTTCCGCTGAATCACCGGAAAATAGGGATGCGGTCGTTTTTTCCGCTACCATTGGTCCTAAAAAAATTTCTGAGTTGCGAGCCATGACAAGGGAGAAGGACAAAGCATTTAATAAGCAAATAGAAAAGGGGAAGCGGGCCGTAACATTTACTTTCAAAGATGATGACGGCATCTGCGGCTTTTTGCGACCCGGGAACAGGGTGGATATAATTGCCACCTGCGAAAAAGCAGATGTTAACGTGGAGGGCTATGAGTCCGGATCCGAAGCCAGATACATGAAGACCAGCATGATCTCCATGCTGATTTTACAAAACATCAAGGTCCTGGCGGTCAACCAGGAGGCGGAGAAGGAAGATTTTCCGGATGCGGAGGAGGAAAAACTCAACCTCCTGAGCAAGGGGTTTGAGCAGATAAAGGCCGCGTTGAAGAACTCCCGCGATGAAGAGAAGTCATCCTATAAAAAACAATGCTTCGCTTCCACCCGGCACCGTGACGGGGAAGAAGATGGCAAAAAAGCGAAAGATAAAAACGAAGCGGGCACAGTGGCCTTTTTGCTTACCCCGAAGGAGGCTGAAAAACTGCTTGTGGCATCAGAGACATATAATATCAAAATAATTGCCAGAAATTATGACGATGACAACATCGTCGAAACAAAAGGTCATACAATCCAATCATGTTTTTTCAGGAAAAAGGGAGACCTCAGTTATGAAGTGGAATTCTATCGGGGAAAACATGAGGGCATTATCCCGTTTTCAGGAAAAAGAATGGAAGAAACTAATTCATCGGAAGATGAACCTTTCCGCCGGGATGAAAATCCGGTCAGGGGGGATCAGTTATGAGGAGGTTTGATTCATGGTTAAGTCCCGCGGGATAATATTCATTGCGGTAGCTCTTTTAGTTGCCTTTATTGCGGCAAAAATAATCTCACAGTATATCAAGCCTTCTCCAAACGAAGTCAGCCTTGTCGTTGCCGCCGCAAACATACCCGCGGGCGACCGTCTGACTTCAAAAAACCTGAAGACCATAAGACGGCGGAAGTCAGACGTGCCTCAAGGCTCCTTTTCCAGCATCCGGAAAGTCACGGGCAGGGTGGCTGCAAGCAGTATCCACGAGGATGAGCCCATAAATGAAAGACGGCTTGTGCCTCAAGGTAAATTTTCAGATTCATATCTGACCGCGAGAATAGAACCTGGGATGAGAGCCGTCAGCATGACGATAGATCAGGTCTCCGGTATTGCCGGTATGCTGCGGTCCGGGGATATGGTAGATGTGATTGCGACAAGTAACCTGCCCGGGAAAAAAGATGGCAAGATATCCAGGGTGATTTTATCCAGGGTCAAGGTCCTGGCCGTGAGCTATAATCAGGATTCCGGGGTAAAAAGGAAAACATCAAAAAAGGGAACCGTGACTCTTCTTCTCAATCAGGAAGATACAAGGATACTAACCGCCTCGGGAAACGCGAAGCTGCGGCTTATCGCCCTGAATCCTTCCGATGAATCTGATCCGAATCAGGAGGCAACCATCTTTTCGGCTTCGTTAGGGCCTAAAAAGGCCTCTGAGTTGCGGGATATGCTGGAGAAAAAAGACAGGGCCCTGCACAAGTGCATACCAGCGGGAATGCGGGCGGTGACGATAAGCGTCAGCGATGAAGACGGAATTTGCGGTTTTATCCAGCCCGGAGACAGGGTGGACGTGCTTGGTGCCCGGACTTTTGTCAACGTAATCCCGAAAACAAAGCAAAATCCCGGAGGCGAAGGGATAGTTACAGACTACTATCTTTATTCCAAGATAACCTTGCAGAATGTCGCGGTCCTTGCCATTGAGGAGGATGTGGATCCTGCCGGCGAGGTTCGATGTGGAAGTAATGATAAAAAACCGGATGGGAAAAAGAATGAAAGGCGCAATTCCAGCGTGACGGCCCCGCGTCCTTCAAAGCTGTTGACATTACTGGTTTCTCCGGAAGACGCGGAAAAACTGGCGGTTTTGTCCACAAACTCCACATATAAGCTGATTGTCAGAAAAAAGAATGACAATGAAATTGTGGAGACTAAAGGCGAAAAGGACAACGAAATTTTCTTTAAGCAAAAGGAGCGGTACTATGACATCGAGGTGTTTGGGCGGGGTATGTTCAGAGACAGGAAAAGATTCAATCGCAAAAAATTGGAAGAAGGTGAATCCACGGATTATGAACCATGGGAATCCGGGAAGGACAACGAGATTTAAATGTTGCAGACAACAGGAGGTCAACGTGTGAAACAAGATAATAAAATGGCAGTTGTATTATTTTTTATGGGTGTCTTTCTGCTTATATGTTTTTCAGCGGGAGAAGTCTTTGCGCGATTTCCTACTCAGAAATTGTACATTCCCTGCTATCATTCCCGGCCTCTTTTTATAAAAAATTACCGGCCTGAGCCGGTCAGCCCGGTAAAGAAGGTGTCTGTAAACGAACCAGGGATTGCGGAAGTCAAGATCATCACGCCCTATGAGCTTGTCATAGACGCCAGGCATCCGGGATCAACCATGTGTATTATCTGGTATGAAAACAATGAAACTGATTTTTTCGAGATCAGGGTCACTTTGCCGCGACCTGTCCCGCGATATGAGGTGAAGGTCATTAAGGGCATCAGGAGTTTGGTGAGAGATTCAATTATTCGATGGGAATGGTAAAAAGTACTAAGGGGTTATAGATAATGCTAAAAGTTTGCTTTAAATTCAATTCAGCCGGAAAAATCACGCTTCTCCTGTTTGCATGGCTTTTGTTTGCAAATTTTTCTCCGGCCCATGCCCTGGACGAATATTCTCCCGGGACGGAAAAACTCTCAGATGCCGAAGATCTGGAACTGACGGCCGGAAAGTCTTTTATCCTTGAATGCGATGAAGAGGCAGTAAGGTTGGCGGTGGGCCAGCCGAAGATTGCAGAGGTTCGGGCTCTCAGCCCGAAAGAGGTGCTGATTAACGCTTTGAGACCCGGAACGACAAATATTATAATCTGGCACAGGGATGAGACGACCAGCGTGTATAATCTCACAGTCAAATATGATGTCTCTGAGATAAAAAAGAAACTGAAGGAAATGGTCCCCGGGGCGGAAGTTACCCTGACCACGTCATACAGCATGCTGAAGAAAGACGAAGAAGACAAAAACTCGGGTGAAAATCAGAACTCGGGTGACGGCATGCTGATGATATCTGGTCAGGTAGATGATCAGGAGACCATGGACAGGATACTGAGGGTGGTCCAGGCATTTGTCGACAGGGATTACATAAAAAATCTGTTGAGGCTGAAGGGTCCACAGCAGGTGCAATTGGAGGCAAGGATCGTAGAGGTGTCCCGGTCCTCCATGAAGAAATACGGTCTTGGCTTTCTGCTGCACGGAACAAGCAATGGAAATCTGATAGGCGGCGGTCTGCTGCCGCCGGGCATAGGAGGAAGGGGAGGCGGATATTCTTCAGGAGGGGGAGGCGTGAACATGAATCTTCAGGGTATTCCGGGCACTCCCGGAAGCACTTCCACTACGCAACATCTGGATGGCTCCATTACAACTGTTGTGAATCCCGCAATGGCGGCACACTTTACGATGGATTCCACTTTCCCTATGGCAAGCCCGTTTACGAACGCCTTTCAGATCGCGTTTCATCTGCTCGATGATGACATATCGGGAATCTTGAGCCTCCTTAAGAGCCAGGGGCTGGCAACTATAATGGCCAGGCCGACCCTTGTGGCCATGAGCGGCCAGGAGGCCAGTTTTCATGTGGGAGGCTCGTTTCCGGTTCCCGTTACCGGCTCTTATGGCACAACCGGTTTTAATGACAAGAAATATGGAGTGGAACTCGAATTCGTGCCCACGGTTACAGGGAAGGAGACCATCAACCTCGTTGTCACAACAAGTATCAGTGATATTGATTACTCGACCTCTGTCACATCAGGCGGGGCCACGGTGCCCGGCGTTGTCTCCAGGGAAGCAAGCAGCACCCTGCAGATCAAGGACGGCCAGACCTTTGCCATTGCGGGCCTTCTCAAGGAAAAAATCAACTCCGTAGTAAACAAGGTCCCCTTTTTGGGGGATATTCCTGTGTTGGGCGTTTTATTCAGGAGCAAAGATTATTTAAAGGAGGAGACGGAATTGATAATAATGGTGACGCCGAGGCTCGTAAAGGCAATGAATAAAAATGAAATACCGCCGCTTCCCGGTGAAATGGAAGATTTTAATCAGGGTGATTTTGAGTTCTTCTTTCTCGATAGAATGTGGAAGAAAAAAAGATCAACTCCGGAAAAAAATCCCCGGTTTTCAGGCCCTGTGGGGTTTGAAAATTAAGGTGAAAGGTGAATAGATGGAGGATAAGGTAAAGGCAATTATTATAAGCAGGGATGAGACCCTGGTCAGGGACCTGGAGGAAAAGCTTGTCACCATGGCCGATATACAGGCGATGGTCCGGGATGTGAGAGGATCGTACAGTCAAATCAAGGAGCAGGCCCCCAGGCTGTTATTCCTGGATATCAGGGACGACGCCGAGTCAGTGTTCGGCCTCGCCGGCAGGGTGGAGAGATTTCTGCCGGACACCCGGATACTTGTCCTTAACGACTCCAAAGACCCGGATTTGATCATCCGTTCTCTCAAAACAGGGGCCGCCGATTTTATTCTGCTTCCCGTGGATAAAAACAGCTTCCTTGCGTCGGTGAAGCTTGCCCTTGAAAAGGGCGCGAGGGGGGAAAGAGAGGGGGAGATTATTGTTATATCCAGCACCAAAGGAGGCCAGGGCGTAACCACCCTGGCCGTGAACCTGGCTGACCATATCCATGCCCTGACCGGTGGAAGGGTTCTCCTTGTCGATTTCAAGCTGCAAACAGGGGACGTGGCGTCGTTTCTTGATCTGGAGAGCAATTATACGGTGGTCGATCTTCTCAAAGATATGCCGAGACTTGACGAAAACCTCCTGTTTTCTTCTCTTACTCAGCACTCCGGGGGATTTTATGCGCTCACGGCGCCCGAAGAGATGGACCGGGCGGAGATGGGGGATACTGAAGATATCGGCCGGATGTTTCGTACGTTAAAGGAATACATGGATTACATAATCGTGGATATACCCCATGAATTCACCGAACATACCGCGCCCGTCATAGATATTGCCGAAAGGATTTTGCTGGTATCTCAGCAAATCGTTCCCGCGCTGAAAGCCGTCAGAAAGGCCCTCGACCTGTTCAGGACCGTCGGTTACGAAGAGGACAGGGTAAAGATAGTCATAAACAGGTATGAGAAAAGGAACGAGATAGGGCAGGAGGAGATGGAAAAGCTGTTTGAGCAGAAACTGTTTGCAATAGTTTCCAACGATTACAATGCTGTAACCGACGCAATTAACAAGGGCGAGCTCTTGAGCGCAAACCATGAAGGCTCTCTCGCGAACAGGGACATTGCGGCCATTGCCACACTGCTTACCGGGATTCAGCCAAAAGGGCATGATCAGACAAGGCAGGGGGTTTTCAGAAGACTTTTGTCCGTGGCGCATAGAGTAGCAGAAAAGGGAAATCAAAAATGAAACTTGCTGAAAAACTGGGAGTGACCCGGTCAAATAAGACGCTGTCTGAAAAGATCCTGACAGGCGCCCGGCTGGATATCCAGTCCTACTACAAAATCAAATCCGCAGTCCATTCCAGGCTCGTTGATCTTGTTGACCTGAGCGCTATTGAAGAGGTGCCCGAGGAATCCCTCAGGGAATGGACAAGGGATGTCCTCAGGGACGTCTCCACCGCTGAAAATGTGCCTCTTAACAGGAAAGAACAAGGCACCCTTATTTCCGATGTAATGGACGAGATATTGGGGCTTGGGCCGATTGAGCCCCTGATACGGGACGACACGATCCAGGATATACTGGTAAATACATACAAACAGGTTTACGTTGAAAAGGCCGGGGTCTTGCATTTGACCCCTGTTCAATTTCGGGACAATGACCACCTGATGCAGATCATAGACCGAATTGTTTCGGCAGTGGGCAGGAGAATAGATGAATCCTCGCCCATGGTGGACGCCAGGCTTTCCGACGGCTCAAGGGTCAACGCGATCATCCCGCCCCTTGCCATTGACGGACCAATGCTTTCAATACGAAAATTTGGTTATTCTCCCCTCAAACTGGATGATCTCCTGTCCGGCGGCAGCATCGCTCCCGAGATAGTGGAATTTCTCGAAGGCGCAATCAGATCCAAGCTCAATATTCTTCTGTCAGGCGGTACGGGCAGCGGCAAGACAACCCTTTTAAACATCCTTTCATCCTTTATTCCTGAGTCTGAGAGGGTTATTACCATTGAAGACAGCGCGGAGCTGCAAATCCAGCAGCCTCATGTCGTAAAACTGGAATCAAGACCGCCAAATATAGAGGGAAGAGGAGAGGTTTCGCTCAGGGATCTTGTAAAAAACAGTCTGAGGATGCGCCCTGACCGGATTATTGTAGGCGAAGTGCGCGGGCCCGAGGCCATGGACATGCTTCAGGCCATGAACACGGGGCATCCGGGCTCAATGAGCACAATCCATGCCAATTCTTCCAGGGATGCGCTCTCAAGGCTTGAGGTGATGGTCAGCATGGGTGCCATGACTATATCGGAAATGGCCCTGCGCTCCCTTACGGCCAGTGCGATCAATATAATTGTTCACCTGGCCCGTCTGCCCGATGGTAAAAGGAAGCTTATGTCAGTTTCCGAAATAACAGGAATGAAAGGAGATATTATAGCTATGCAGGATATATTTGTTTTTGAACAGGAAGGAATTGACGCATCGGGAAATATTTACGGCAGTTTCAAATCCACAGGCATCCCCTCCGTATTTTCAGAGCATATCAGGATAGCTGGAGTCAAATTAAGCCGGAACGTATTCAACTTCCGCCGCGAGGCTGAAAACAGGAAACAGTAGGGGCAGAATCTATTTCTGCCCCTGTATCTTTGGCGGATATGTAATCCGCGGATATGTAATCCGCGGATATAAAATCAGCTGATATGGACAGGGCGGATATGGAATCCGCCCCTACCGAAAACCTTAAACCTGCGGCTTTGCCGCTTTACCTCACTTTAACATTATGGCGCAGATAATTTTCATTTTCGTATTCTTTTTTGTGCTGCTGGTCTGTTTTGGGGTCTATTTCCTTTATAAAGACCGCCGGACCATTAAAAAAGAACTGCTGATAAAACGGGCCTCCACAAAAAAAACTCTCAGGGAAACCCGCGGAATAGATTTGAGACAGAGACGTGAGAAGAGCCCGACGGAACGGATGTTTTCCTTTTTGATAGACCTTTCCCAGCTTGAAGATTTCCTCTTGCAGAGTGGTGTTAATCTCTCGCTTGACAGATTTTTGTTGATATCAACCGGGTCTGCCGCCCTGTTTGCGTTTATCTCAATAATTGTTTTCAGGTCATTTCTGCCGTTTATAATCATGCCGGGGGCAGGATTTATTATCCCCTTGCTGTTTTTGGTTCATAAAAAGAGAAAAAGAGACGCGGCCGTGGTGGAACAGTTGCCGGACGTACTTGATTTTATGGTAAGGGCATTGAGATCAGGACAATCCCTGGACAATGCTTTTTACGGCGTAAGCGTTAATTTTTCAGATCCGATAGGAGGAGAAATCCGGATCGTTTACGAGGAAATCTCCATGGGCATTGCCTTTACAGAGGCCCTTAAGAACTTTGAAAGCCGTTTTCCCAAATTGGCGGACGTCAGATTCCTCTGCACATCTTTTGTTATCCAGAAAGAGACAGGCGGGAATCTGACGGAAATACTGGACGGCCTGAGCCGCACAATCAGGCAGAGATTCAAGTTAATCAGGCAGGTAAGGGCGGCTACGGCCGAGGGCAGATTGTCCACGCTGTTTCTCGGTATTTTGCCCTTTGCATTCGGAGCGGCCGTTTATCTGCTGAGCCCGGCATATATTACGAAGCTTTTTGTTGATCCGGCAGGGCAAAAATTTCTTTTTCTGGCCCTGACGCTCGATGTCATGGGTTTTATTGTAATGCGTATTATGACAAGGGTGGATGTTTAGGGCAATGCAAACAACACTTCCGATAATAACATTTATAGTAGTATCGGCGCTTGGTATTTGTGTCTCTCTTTTTTATGAAGCCAAGAGAAAGAGGAGATGGATTGCAGAAAGGCTTCATGTTTCAGGGAGAAACGGCAGAAAACCCGATTCGGCAACCCTGTTCAGGCGACTGCTGCTGGCCCTTGGCTCCCGCACCGCGCCTTCCAACGAAAGGGAACTCTCACAAATAAGAAAAGAATTGTCATACGCGGGCTACAGACACGCTTCCGCGCCTCATTTCTATTTCGGGGTAAGGACATTTCTATCTTTGAGTCTGGCCATTCTTTCTATTTTATCCCTGGCGTTTTTTGGCAGTATTGATTTGTGCAATCTTCTTTTAACCGTCTTTTCCGCAGCCATTGGTTATTACCTGCCGCAAATTATCTTAAAGTCAAAGATTAAAGCCAGGAATAAAAAGATATTCAGAGAATTGCCCGACACCCTGGACCTTTTGGTTATATGCACTGAGGCGGGACTGGGTTTTGAGATGGCCCTTTTTCGGGTAAGCAAAGAGTTGAAGGATGTGGCGCCTGTTTTGAGCAGAGAATTTGCCCAGTACTTTTTTGAGACCAGAGGCGGTGTGGCAAGAAATGAGGCCCTCGCCAACCTGAAAAACAGGAACGACTCGGCAGGACTTGAATCCGTTATTGATGTGGTTATCCAGTCGATGAGGTTCGGAACCGATGTCGCGGAGGCATTGCGGGTTCATTCAGAGGCCATGAGAACTGAAAGGCAGCAGATTGCAGAGGAAAAAGGCGCAAAAATAGCGGTCAAACTCACTCTGCCCCTGGTGCTCCTCGTGCTCCCTGCGTTGTTGATCATCATCCTGGGCCCGGCGGTTTTAAAGATAGTTGCACATTTTTCAGGATAGGAGATCAGTTATCAGTTGTCGGCGCTGGAGGTTATTTTGAAATTTGATGATTTGGAAGCATGGAAGAGGTCTTCACGGTTATGTGCAAATTTGTATAGACACCTGCTGCATTTGTTCTGTTGCATTATCCTTGTTTCCAGTTCCGGCTGCGTCTCGTCAAAAGGCGGCGTAAAGGATGATCCGGGACTCCAATTGAAAAAAGAGGCCATGGAAGACAGGGCGGCTATCAGAGATATTCAGTACAGGAAAGAAAAAAATGCGCATCCCAACTATTTGGGGCTGGCGCGCACACTGGCGGCAAAAGGCTTTTATGATGTCGCCCTGGTCCAGTTGAAAGATGCGGAAAAGACAGATGGAAAAAATCCCGAGGTATTCTATCTTAAGGGCGTATGTTTTCGGGGGAAAAAAGAATATAAGAAGGCGGTTTCTCAGTTCAAAAAGGCCGT
>JAGGXJ010000128.1 GCA_021163105.1 Syntrophobacterales bacterium | reverse complement strand
GTAACCGACCAGGACACCGACTATTACTATCTTGGCGCCATCTATAAAACCGACTGGGGCCAGGTCGGCCTTCTCGACGGTTACGCTAGGATCGCGAGTGATCCTAGTTTGAAAACTTACTGGAAAAACTCTCTGGTACCCTATTTCAAGGCGACCTTCGGCGACCTCTACCTCGAGGGTGAGGCGAATGTCACCTGGGGCGAGAAGGAGCATGATGGATCCGGGACTAATATGGACTATAAGGGATACAACGCGTATCTCTATGCCAAGTACAACCTCGGCGGCGCCTATATCGGCGGCCAGTTCGGCTGGGTATCCGGTAATGATCCTGCTACTAACGATGAGGATGAATCCGGAGCCAGCGGCGGCGCTGACTGGGATCCCTGCCTGATCCTCTGGAACTACAATCTCCACAAATGGATGGGGAACATGGGAACAGTTGTTGGTGGCGGCACCGGTTCCGCGATGTCCAACGCGATGCTGATCCAGGCATTCACCGGAACCACGATGGACAAGCTGACCGTCAGGGGATCTCTGACCTATGCCAAGGCGGATGAAAAACCGGCAGGTTACGTCGATGACGATTACGGTCTCGAGTTTGACATAGAGGGAATATACAAGATCTATGACAATCTCTCCTATCAGGTCGGCTTCGGCTATCTCTGGACAGGCGACTACTACAAAGGTAACGACTCGAATGCTGATATCGACGACAACTATCTCGTCGTGAACAAACTGACGTTGAAATTCTAAGGCTGACGCTCATTAACTGAGTTGAACTGAAAAGGCCCCGGGGGATATTGCTCCGGGGCCTTTTTTCATCCACCCGGGAAGAAGGAGCCACACCATAAACAAACTCCACGGAAACACCACCGGCCTGAAGGCGGGTGAGATCAGGGAACTCCAGCGGTTTTACCGGAGGAGGATACCCCCGGAGCGGATTGTCACCCGTGAGTTAGCGAGGAGTCTTGCCGCAATCTCGCGCCGCGTAAACCGTCAGGCAGGCATCCTGGTCAGCCGCCGGGGAGAAGTTCTGTACGTGATCGTCGGAGACCACAGGCAGATCGTTATCCCTGATCTCGGGGGTTTCAGATCATCCTCCGCGCGCCTGAAAGGCCTGCGTCTCATCCATACCCATCTTGACGGAGAGAGGCTGACCGGGGATGACCTGACCGACCTCGCGCTCCTGCGCTTAGACATGATCTCGGCCATCGAGGCCGGAGAGGACGGACTTCCCGGCATGATGCACACAGCGCACCTGATCCCCGAAAATCCGGGGGGAGAATACTGGCTCCTGATGGACCCCGTCCCTGTCTTGGAAACAGACCTGAATTTCCTTAAATTCATACAGGCCCTGGATGAACAGTTCGCGCGAAGACAGAGCTCCAGAAGGGTGGATTCCACCGAACGGGCCATCCTGATACGCGTCGAGACAAATCCCCTGTTCGACAGCGAGGCATCCATAGAGGAGTTACGGGAATTAGCAAGATCCTCCGGCGTCGAGGTATTTGACTCCGTTATACAGCACCGGAACAAATACGATCCAAAGTACCTCATGGGAAGAGGCAGGCTTTCCGACCTGGTCATAAGGGCGCTTCAGATCGGCGCCAACCTCCTGATCTTCGATCATGAACTCTCCCCCGCCCAGGTGCGCTCCATCACCGATTTTACCGAGCTGAAGGTGATAGACCGGTCTCAATTGATACTGGACATCTTCGCCCGGCGCGCCCACAGCCGCGAGGGGAAAATACAGGTGGAGCTTGCACAGATGCAGTACCTCCTCCCCCGGCTCGCGACAAAGAACACCGCTATGTCCCGTCTCACCGGAGGTATTGGCGGCACCGGCCCGGGAGAGACAAAGCTCGAAATTAACCGGCGCCGGGCGAGGGACAGGATCGGCCGCCTGAAGAGAGAACTGAGAAACGTGCAGAAGGGAAGGAGCCAGCGGCGGCGGCTCAGGCAGAAGAGGGCGCTTCCCGTCATCTCCATTATCGGCTATACCAACACGGGAAAATCCACACTCCTGAACGCGCTGACAAAGAGCAGCGTCCTGACTGAAAATCTCCTCTTTGCCACACTCGATCCGAAGAGCTCAAGGCTCCGCTTCCCGCGCGACAGGGAGGCGATCATCACGGACACGGTGGGCTTCATAAGGAATCTCCCGAAAGAGCTTGCCTCCGCCTTCCGCGCGACGCTGGAGGAACTGAATGAGGCCGACCTGCTCCTCCATGTCATAGATGTGAGCAATCCGGGCTTTGAGGAACAGATACTGTCGGTGGAAAAGATACTGGAGGAACTTGACCTGAGCAGAAAGAAGTGCATCTGCGTATTCAACAAGGTGGACCTCTTCCCCGACAGGGATATCCTGGACAACCTGTGCCGCAGATTCGACGCGATCCCCATATCGGCGCTGGACCCGGGAACCCTTCCCCCGCTGCTTGAAAGGCTGGAAAACAACATTTAAGACAATGTTGGCGCATTCGTAAAAAGTAGAACCCGGCGGATCTGTCATTTCGACCGCGGGGAGAAATCTTATATTTACAAGATGTTACACTGAAAAGATTTCTAGTTTCACTCGAAATGACAAGCTGTTAGAGCCTTTTACGACAACGTCTTAGTTGTAAAATTCTTGCAAAAATGGCAAAAGAATTAGAAGCTTTACTCTCGTGATTTCGTATCTTCGTGCTTTCGTGATAAAGCTTTTATATAATCTTTTTTCGTGTTTTTGTGATAACAACATATCAAAAAGTGGGGGCACATTTTTGGTCGATTTCTGGCAGCATATTCCTGAACATATCAACCCGGCGTTTCTGGAAATAGGTTCATTTCAGATCCGTTACTACGGGCTTATGTACCTTATAGCTTTCCTCATTATCTATTCCCTTGTTATCTATAGAATAAATGACGAGGGTATCGGCTGGTCGAAGGAAACCATCCAGGACTATTTTGTATGGGCGATAGTGGGGCTTCTGACAGGGGCACGGCTGGGATATGTCCTCTTCTATAATCTTGAATACTACGCGGCGCATCCCCTTTATATTATATTTCCATTTGACATTTCAGCCGGGTTCCGGTTTATCGGAATCAGCGGCATGTCGTACCATGGCGGTCTTGCGGGTATTGTTCTGGCATCTGTCTGGTTCTGCCGGAGGCGCGCGATAAATTTCTGGCAATTCGCGGACCTTTTCTGCCCCGCGATACCGCTCGGTTATATGTTCGGGAGGATCGGAAATTTTCTGAACGGTGAACTGTACGGGCGCGTAACGGATGTATGGTGGGGAATGTATTTTCCCCTGGATCCGCTTCTCCGGCTTCGGCACCCGTCACAGCTTTACGAGGCCTTTTTTGAGGGCATATTTCTCTTCGCGCTCCTGTGGGGTATCAGAAAAAAAAGCCGGTTTGACGGATTTCTGTTGTGCCTGTATCTTATCGGTTATGGAGCCGTGCGTTTTTGCATCGAATTTTTCAGACAGCCGGATCCCCAGGTGGGTTTTGTCACCGGGATACTCAGTATGGGGCAGATACTCTGTCTCGTGATGATTATCTTCGGTATTATTGTTATGCTTGTAAAAAAAGAACATGGAGAAAACAGATGAATAAAAAACTGGTAGTGGTCGGAGGCGGCGCGGGGGGACCTTCCGCCGCCGCGGAGGCAAAGAGGAGAAATCCATCCCTGGATGTGACTATGCTGGAGAGAGGTGAATTTGTTTCATATGCCGCCTGACCTATGCCCTATTACATCGGCGATGTAATCAAAGACCCGAAAAAGCTTATCGCGAGAACCCCCGAAAAATTTGAGGAAACAGGGATAAGAGTGAGGCTTGATACCCGCGTTGAAGGCATTGAGGCCGACAGGGGAGAGGTTCTTCTGGCGAATGGTGAAGGGCTGCCATACGATCTCCTTGTCATGGGAACCGGCGCCGAGGCAACCCTGCCCGACATACCGGGCACGACGCGGGAGGGAGTTTTTACCCTGAAGAACCTGCGTGACGGCATCAACATCAGGGAATATATAAAGGATAACAGCTGCCGAAGGGCGGTGATAGTCGGGGCCGGATTTATCGCGATGGAGATGAGCGAGGCACTGAGAAATATCGGCCTTGAGACGAGTATCGTGTACAGGGGCGAGCTTCCGGTCAGGAAGTGGGACCCGGTATTTTCCGGGGTGGTGCTGGAGGAGCTTACGGGAAACGGGGTATCCTTTGTCGCCCATAACTCTCCCGTTGCCGTTGAGAAGGGCGCAAGGGGATTGTGCCTGGTTACCAGCGAGGGGGAAATAGAAACCGACATTATCATATTCGCCCTGGGTGTAAAACCAAATACCCGGCTGGCGCGTGAAGCGGGTCTTACGACAGGCAAATCCGGCGCCATCAGTGTGGATTCTTCGCAGCATACATCACGCGAGGAGATATTTGCCGTTGGAGACTGCTGCGAATCATATAACCGAATGAGCAAAAAATGGGTGTATACCCCTCTGGGGGATATGGCGAACAAACAGGGACGGGTAGCCGGCCGTAATATTGCCGGATATCCCATGGTATTTCCCGGAATTGTGGGCGCTCAATCCTTTAAAATGTTTGGCCTGGAAGTTGCCATGACCGGTCTCGATGAGAAGGAGGCGGAGAAAAGCGGATATTCTCCCGCAGGCAATATAATCTGGGGAAGTCCCGTAGCGCGTTCCATGAACAGAGGGCAAAAACTTGGACTTAAACTGATCGCCGACAGAGATTCGGGAAGACTGCTGGGCGCTCAGGCGGTTGGACAGAGCGGGGCGGTAAGCCGTATCAACACTCTGTCCGCGTGTCTGTGGTCGGGTATGGAACTCGACGAGATAGGATATATGGATCTCGCCTATAGTCCATCCTTTAGCGGGGCATGGGATATGATTCATACAGCAGCCCAGATTCTGGAGAAAAAGTTGTGAAGTTCCCCGGGGGTAAATTGAAAAAGCAGTGAGTCTTATATCCAAACCGGCGCTTGCCACACCTGAAAACAACAATCCCCGCCTGGCCTGGAGGATCGGAACAGCCACTTTATGCCGGCTCCTTCTGAACCTTGCCAGGCGTTTCCCCTATCCCTTCGCGCCCGTGCTTGGACGCGGCATGGGAGTTCCACTGGAGGCGGTTACTTCTCTGATCGCCGTCAATCAGCTGTCAGGCATACTGAGTCCCCTGTTCGGACCTGCCGGAGATAAATGGGGATACAGACGTATGCTGCTGGCGGGTATGGGGTTGCTGGCGGGAGGAATGCTGGTTGCCGGTTTTCTGCCATTCTATGGCGTTGTGCTGGTTGCCCTGCTTATGGCAGGTCTCGGCAAGGCCATCTTCGATCCGGCAATACAGGCATATGTAGGACAGCGTGTTCCCTTCCACAGGCGGGGGATGGTAATAGGGATCATGGAAACCGCCTGGGCGGGCAGTTCGTTGATAGGAATTCCCGCCGCCGGCTTCATCATAGCGCATCTGGGATGGCGCTCACCCTTCTTCCTGCTGGGGGGGCTGGGCCTGGCAGGGATGGCTGCCATCGCGATACTTATCCCCGGTGATCAGCGTAAATCAGGAACTGCCGGCAAACAAACCGATTACTGGGCCGCGCTGCGGCAGTTGGGACATGAAAAGACCGCACTGAAGATACTTGGTTTCGCGTTTTTTATCAGCGCCGCCAACGACAATTTCTTTGTTGTGTACGGGGCATGGCTGGAGGATGCATTTAGCCTGGACATTGTAACCCTGGGAATGACGACAATTGTTATCGGTATCGCTGAATTATCCGGAGAGGGTCTGACGGCTTTTCTGGCCGATCGGCTGGGCCTGCGACGCTCCGTGATTATCGGGCTGTTATTGTCGGGTGCAAGTTATATGGCGCTCCCGTTGTTCGGAGATACTTTTTGTATGGCCATGGTGACGTTGTTTGTCGTTTTTATCGCCGTCGAGTTTTCCATCGTCTCCTTTCTCTCCCTTTGCACCGAAGTCCTGCCCGGCGCCCGCGCAACGATGATGTCCGGCGTTCTGGCGGCGGCCGGCCTGGGACGTATGGCGGGGGCGCTGATCGGAGGGCCGGTATGGATGGCCGGAGGCATCTGGGCTGTCGGGTCTGTTTCTGCCTTTATCAGTGTTCTGGCGATGGGTTCTCTGTTGTGGGGATTAAAGGGCTGGTTGCCTGAAAAACATTGACAATGACCTTTAGATATTTTATTCTTTAAACAGTATGCGTCCTGTTGGAAGAAAACATCAGGCAATAAAACTATCTGAAAGGAGAGGCATTATGTTTAAGAAGAGAAACCTTGTACTGTTTGTTGTGCTGATTGTGGCTTTGTCAATGGTCTTTATCAGCCCGTCGTTTGCGGCGAAGAAAAGTTTCTTCGCGATTGCCACAGGTGGCACGGGTGGCACTTACTATCCCCTGGGAGGAGTCCTGGCACAGGCACTGTCCAACAAACTTCCCAATGTTATTGTTACCGCACAGTCGGGTAACGCATCTGTTGCGAATTGCAACCTCATAAAGACACACCAAATCGAATCGGGGTTCGTACAGAACAATGTTGCTTACTATGCGTATAACGGGGTCGAGCAATTTGATGGAAAACCCGTTAAAAACCTGAGGGCCATCGCCTCTCTTTACCCTGAGACAATCCAGATCATTGCCAGAGAGGGGGCCGGTATAAAAAGCGGGGGGGATCTGAAGGGAAAGAAGCTGGTCCCGGGTGACAGGGGAAGTGGAACCGAAGTGGACTGCCTGGCGACTCTCGCGGGTCTCGGTCTTACCTATGATGATTTCGCCGGTGTGGACTGGCTCAGCTTTTCCGGCGCCACCCAGAGGCTGAAAGACAGGCAGGCCGATGTAGCATTCATTACAGCGGGATGGCCCACAGCAGCCGTTACAGAGCTGGCCACAACATCAGATATCACACTTGTTCCGCTGGATGACAAAACCATAGCAAAGATCATCAAAGCGCATCCCTTCTACGCTAAGGTTGTTATCCCTGCGGGCACTTACAAAGGGGTGGATACAGATACTCCCACCATCACCACAATGGCTCAGTGGGTTGTTGATGCTGCCGTTCCGGAAGAGATGGTTTACAATCTTACAAAGGCGCTGTGGGACAAGGGATCTTTTGTCCTGCGTAAAAAGGGCGGCAAGGCTGCCGCGGCGCCGAGTGGAGCTGAAATTATGGCGAAGGCCCATGCCAAGGGTAGAGATGTTACCCTCGCCACGGCGCTTGACGGCGTGGCGATTCCCCTTCATCCGGGCGCAGCTAAATTTTACAGGGAGAAGGGGCTGGTTAAATAGCAAAGGGTTGATTTGTTAAGTTTGTTAAGGAGGTATCCGGGCACCGGTTTTCCGGTGCCCGGTATTTATGGACAAGAAAAGAATAATCATCCTCTCTTCTATTGCCGCCCTCTTTTTCTTTTCTCTTATTCCCTGTCATATATTGAGGATAGAGGCGGCAAGGAAAAACCGAACGGTCTTTATTCAGATAATCCGGCCGGATTACAGATTTTCAACGGAATATATTCATTCGGTTGAACTAAGCCCTGTCCGGGAATATTTCAAGATAGACAAAAACTTCCGAGTCGTGCTTTATGAAACAACTTTTTCTTCCTGTAATACCGGCCTTCCAACCACCCTCTCCGGAGATGAAAAATTTTACAATGTTGGAACCCACCTGCGTATCTCCAACATGCACAGGGTATTGCCGGAGCTCAATCTGTGGGTCAATAAAAAATATGACAACACCCTGACGCTGGGAGATGGTGAAGTACTGGAACTCCCCTCTCTGGCGGGAGACACTCTCCTGAGGGTGGCCGTAGAAAAATTGCCATTTCTCGAATTTTTGTATTTGAAGGCAAAAATTTTTGTGTAAGAGGCCTTTTATATGGAACTACAGGAAACAGTAACCATTTCTGAAGACATAGAAGAAATTGCCAAATACGATCCGGAGTTTCGGTTCCGCAAACTCACGGGTATTACACTGAAGCTTGCCTTTTTTATGACGCAGGTTCTTTCGATATTTCATATCTATACTGCCGGCTTCGGCGTTTTTCAGGAGTGGAGACACCGGGCATTTCATCTGGCCTTTGTCCTGCCGCTTGTATTTTTTCTTTATACGATAAGAAAAGACAAAACGGAATCCGGAAAAGATCTTGTATATGATGTTATCTATGGTATTATCGGCGCCGCCATTACAGGTGCCATGTTTCGAGAAATTCTGGAACTTTCAGGATATGCCACCTTTATCCTGTCGGCAGCCGTGTTTTTGTTTATCCTTTATTTCAAGCGCAGAGAGTTTCTGTCGAATCGGATCTTTATATATGTGGATTTTGTTATATTTACCATAATGATCGCGGTGCTGGCCTATGGCGCGCACATCGGTTTTCAGTACATGCACCTTGGGGAAGCATTTAACAATTCCGACATATCCCTCTTTTTCTGGAGCGTTTTCCTGTTCGGTGTATTTTTCAGCATGATATTGCTCTTTGTCGTTCAGTGGGCCAGAGCGCTGTTTGCGATGATAAAAGGCGGGCAGTTTACATATAAGCAGGATGATATTCCATACTTTGATGTATTTTTTGTAATCTTGGCGTCTTTTATCTCTGTTTATATATTTCTGGAATTTAACAGCCTGGTTATACGCGCGGGGCTGCCTCTCAAAATGGATGTTGTTGTGGGCGCCTTTGCCATTCTGCTGGTGCTGGAGGGGGCGCGACGCAGCATAGGGCCTCCTCTTCCTATTATCGCTTTTCTTGTTCTGGTAAACTGCTATCTGGGTCCATATTTTCTTGATATTCCCGGACTCAGTTTTTTCGCGCACAGGGGATATTCCATTGAGCGGATCATCGAGCACATGTATCTTGGCACGGAGGGTATATATGGCATTCCGCTCGGGGTTGTCGCTACCTTTGTATTCCATTTTGTGCTGTTCGGAATCTTTATATCCAAAACAGGCCTGGGACAGTTTTTTATGGATTGCGCGATGGCTATTGCCGGGTGGTCTGCCGGCGGTCCAGCCAAGGTTGCGGTTATAAGCAGTGGTTTCATGGGTTCTATAAGCGGAAGCTCCATAGCAAATACCGTCACTACCGGGGCGTTTACAATCCCCCTCATGAAACGTGTCGGTTATCCTTCCCGGTTTGCCGGGGCCGTCGAGGCGGCTTCATCAACGGGTGGACAGCTGATGCCTCCTATTATGGGTGCTGCGGCATTTATCATGGCGGAATTTTTAGGCATACCATACATCAAGATTGCCGCGTGCGCTGTTGTTCCCGCCATACTCTATTTCTTTGCGGTGGGCACCATGGTGCATCTGGAAGCCAAAAAACAGGGCCTGCTGGGACTCCCTCGTGAAACGCTGCCTAACCTGTGGAAGGTAATAAAGGATGGGTGGCTGCTGTTGACACCCCTCGTCATTATTATATATCTCCTGATCTCGGGAAGCAGCCCTTTTCTGGCGGCCTTCTGGGGAATCTTCTTTTCCGTCGCTACAGGCCAGATACACAGGAAGACATATCCTCTGCTGATCACGATCTTCCTGGCAATTCCATCTGTCCTGGTCAGGGCGAATCCCCTGGATCATTTTTCCCTCTTTTCGATCGTATGGGTTGCCCTGCTTGTCGCCGGATTTATCTATGCCTTCAAGAAAACTGACAGGTCTTCCTGGCTTTGGGGTTTATTGCCTGCCTCTATTCTTGTGGTGTTGCTTGCATGGGGGCTGGAGCCATCTCTATGTTCCTTCTGGGCAATAATAACTGTTATCGCGATGGGAACCCGTTACAGGGAAAGTAAAATGAGAATACCGGATATAATGGAAACCCTGGAGCTGGGAACAAAAAATGCCCTCGCCATCGGAGCCGCGGTTGCCTGCATAGGCTTTATAGTGGGAGCGACAACCCTTACCGGCCTGGGGCTCAAGTTTGCGGCCGCGGTTATTGAGCTTGCCCAAGTGATAACGTCTGTTGCTATGAACCTTGACATACTCCATCTCCTGAGCGCGAACTCTGTCGCACTGTTCTTTACTCTCGTGCTTACCGCCGTGGCATGTTTTATCCTCGGCATGGGAATTCCCACGACGGCTCAGTATATCATAGCGTCTATGATAGCCGCTCCGGCGCTCATGCAATGGGGCATTCACCCCCTGGTATCTCACATGTTTGTGTTGTTTTACGCCGTCCTCGCCGATGTAACTCCACCCGTCGCCCTTGCTGCCTATGCGGCGTCAGGGATTTCCGGCGCCAATCCGTTCAAGACGGGCCTTACCGCCTTCGGTCTGGCTTCCGCGGGGTTTATTGTTCCCTTTATTATTGTGTCCGCTCCTATAATCCTGTGGCTGCCGACGCTTCTCGATCCTGAAGCTTCATTTGATTATCTCAGGTTCGCGCATATATTTATAACGCTGATGATGGGCGTCGTGGCCCTTGGTGCTACAGTGATAGGATATTTCAGAAACAATTCAACTCTCCTCGAAAGGGCACTGACAGGCGTAGCGGCCCTTTGCCTTTTTTCCCCGGAGGTTTACAGTGATCTTATAGGAATTGCTATATTGACAGCTCTTTATATAGTCCAAGGCATGAGAAATAAAAAAATAACTGAAGGAGAAGCAAAATGAGCGGTAAAACAATACGGGTGGTGCAATATGGATTGGGACCTATCGGAAGCGCTACTGCACGCCATATTATGGAACGGGAGGGGATGGAACTGGTAGGCGGGGTGGATATTGACCCGGCAAAAACAGGCATGGATGTCGGCGAGGTAATCGGTCTCGGCAGCCCTGCGGGGTTTCCTGTAGTGAAAGACCTGTCCCGGGTGCTGGAGAGAACAGCGGCGGATGTGGTGCTTCACACCACCGGATCTTTCTTCGATCTTTTTGAGACTCAGATTATGGAAATTCTGAAAGCCGGACTGGATATTGTCTCAACATCCGAGGAACTTTCGTTTCCCTGGCTGGCACACCCGGATGCCGCCGCCAGGATAGACGCCGCCGCAAGACATGAAGGCAAAACCGTATTGGGCACAGGCGTCAATCCAGGCTTTCTTATGGATTCACTGCCCCTTAATCTTACGGCTATCTGTCAGCGGGTAGACCGCATTGATGTTACACGTCTCATGAATGCCTCATTGAGACGCGGACCTTTTCAGGCAAAGATAGGTTCAGGAATGACGGTGGAAGAGTTTAAGGCAAAGATGGAAACGGGTCGCATGGGACATGTCGGACTTCCGGAATCAATGGGAATGGTCTTTTCCACATTAGGCAAAGATTTTGTAAAATACGAATCCGGCGTCGAGCCGGTAGTAGCCGATTCACCAGTCAAAACCGATTACTTTGAGGTACAACCCGGCCATGTGAGGGGCCTTAAGCAGGTAGCCCGTGGCTATACCGGTAAAGGCGAATTTATGACCCTTACCTTCATAGCCGCCCTGGATGAAAAAGAGGATGGAGACACCATCCTGATTACCGGGAAACCTGATCTGGAGGTCAGGTTGAAAGGCACCAATGGCGACATCGCGACGGTAGCTATCGCGGTCAATGCCGTGCGCCGTGTATTTGAGGCGCTGCCCGGTCTGGTCACAATGCGTGACCTGCCCATAGTAACAATCTGGTAGGTAAAAACATCGTAACTGTTCACAGTTTTCCAATAAAGTATGAAGCATTTGTAAAAAGTCCCCTTGGCTTGTCATTTCGAGTGAAACGAGAAATCTTTATTTCGCAACCCATTGAAAAGATAAGATTTCTCCCTACGGTCGAAATGACATATCATCTGAATTTGACTTCTTACGAGTTTGTCAAGTATGCAACGATCGAAGTATTTTGGATGTTGATTTCAATTCTCTGTTTTTTCAACCGTAAACTGACAACTATAAACCGTGAACGGTTACAAAACATCAAGTGAGGCGATCTTATGAAAAGATTGATTGATTTGTCAAGGGAAGAGCTTCTCGAAAGGATATGGAAGGCTGAGCCCAAATTCAAGGATATTCTTCGCAATGCCAGACATGTGGAAGAAGCACGGTACGTGTTTTTCGATTACCTTGATCGTTTCGGAAGAGATCTGTACAACATGAAGGCCGACACACTCTTTGCGGATTTGAATGTTGTAGAGAGAAGAAATGCCAGGGAATGTATCCGGGTGCTCGCAAATACAATGCGGACAGAAAATGAACATCTGACACAGGCCTCGCCTCTGGAACTTTTGTATGACCTTGCAAATAATGAGGAAGAAGCCCTTGAAAAGGTAAGTGAAAGTTTTTTGATGGAATACGTTGCCTTGCTGGAGGGTATCAGGGGGAAATATGGAAAACATTCTCAAAACCACGAGCTGCTGAGGCAGAAAGAGGGAAGAGCCGCCGCCATTGAACGATCTGACCAGCTGGATGATTACGGAGCGATGATAAGAAGATATTTCAAAAGATATAAAACAGGGCTGGATCCTAAGCTGGTAAGAAAGAGAAAGAGACTGAAAGATAAGATACTGAGCTATTTCGGGGCCGGAGAAAAAGACTGGGGGAATTACCTCTGGCATATGAAACATATCATCAAAGACATTGAGACACTGTCTGCTCTTGTCAAACTGAATGATGATGAAATGAAAGGGTTAAGGCTGGCAACCGAAAATCACATTCCTTTCGAAATAACGCCTCATTACCTGTCCCTTTTTAATGAAGGCGGAATGACTTTACATGATCGCGCTGTTCGCGCGCAGGTTATCCAGAGCCCCAGGTATTGCGCCAATGTCCTCGCAAATCAGGGGGAGGGAAGAGACATGGATTTCATGGGTGAACATGCGACGAGTCCCATAGATGGAGTCACGCGCAGGTATCCTCAGATTATTATTGTGAAACCGTTCAATTCATGCCCGCAGATATGTGTTTATTGCCAGAGAAACTGGGAGATAACAAATATTGACGACAATCCCATGATGCCCAGGGAAAAGGTGGAAGAAATGATAAACTGGGCCAAAGAGGATAAGAACCTCTCAGAAATTCTGATAACCGGTGGAGACCCTTTTACACTCAACAACAAGTATCTTGACTGGCTGATAGGAGAATTCGCGGCGATAGACCATATAGACAGGATAAGAATCGGGACCAGAACGCTTGTAACTCTGCCCCAGAGAATAGATAACGGCCTGCTTAAAATCCTTGAGAAATACCACGAGTGGGGAAAAAGAGAAATCGCTCTCGTTACACATATCGAACACCCCACCGAAATATGTCCAGAAGTCCTGGATGCCGTGAAAAAGATAAGAAAACTGGGAATCAATGTCTATAATCAGCAGGTCTTTACCTATTACAACAGCAGAAAATTTGAAACGGCCTTCCTGCGGAAGACGCTCAAGGTCTGCGGCATTGATCCCTATTATACATTTAACTGTCAGGGTAAGGATGAAACCGTGGATTTCAGGGTTCCCATAGCAAGAATATTACAGGAAAACAAGGAGGAGGGAAGGCTTCTGCCCGGTCTTGTCAGAACAGATGAACCGGTCTTCAATGTGCCGAGGCTGGGAAAATCACATCTGAGGGCGTGGCAGGATCATGAAGTCGTAATGATACTGCCCGATGGCCGGAGGGTATACAGATTCTATTCATGGGAGACAAAACTTACAACAGCCAAGGACTACCTCTATACGGATGTATCCATTTATGATTATTTTAAAAGGCTCCAGGAGGATGGCGAGAATGCGAACGATTATCTTTCCATGCTGTATTATTTTTAATGTTTTAACTGTTGTTTTCTGAGTTTCCCGTGAACAATAGTGGAAATACAATGTCACTGACACAGCAGGGTATCAGGACGGCAACAAACAGGAATATAAAGACTGCAATGTAAGACATCCAGCTCAATGTATCACCCACAGCCATAATTATATGAAAGAGTGAAGCCCAAGTGCTTAGGAGAACATGTCCGGCATGGGGAAACTTTGTTGACGGCCGGAAATAGGCTACGGCTATTCCCAGTATTGCCAGGGGATTTATCAGCCACCACTTTTCGATAAAGCCGATGTGAAAGCCCCTGTCAGGCATATTGAGCATAACTTCACCAAGATAGGGTATCAGAGAATCACTTATTGTGGCAATGCCTATGGAACCCGCATAACCAATAACCAGTAGAATCCAGATATTACATTTACCTTTGGCCTTTCCGCATTTGTAAAGTTCGTACATGGATGCAGTGACAAGGGCACTCAAAACAACGTGTGCCGGATGGAGAACATAGAATATATTCAGAGCAGTTGAGTGGGGTACGTGCTGAAAGAGAAGCATAATTACTATACCGGTAATTGTACCGAGGAGAGTAAAAGGGGCGTGATTTTTTAATTCTCTTAATATTTGTCCGGTCATAATTCTCATCATCCCTTTTTATTCGGGAATCTGCCTGATAACGCACCATTATTATTACAAAGATTTGTTTACGAACAGCCTTCCGGAGCAATCTCCGGAACATGCCGGATGGGCAAGAATAAGAAAGGCGATTTATCGGTAAAAGAAACTACCGGCAAATCGCCCGCCAAGAGCGAAATATAACGTCCGTTATCCTGCCACCTTTGCTGAATAATTTTCAGCCATTTTGATTCCCAGGTCGAGGGCATCCCGGTTAAACTGTAAAAAAGAGGGAGGGATCCTTGTCTCCAGCACCTTCATAATAGACTTCGGGTTAACAAGTTTGATAAAGGTAATCAGGACACCGAGCACACATATGTTGAAGACAATCGGCTTTCCAATTTTATTCATAACTTCTGTGTACATATCAAGCTCTATCTGCCTCGCATCAATCTTTTCATTCTGTTTGACATAGTGGCTATCGGTCAGGAGAAAACCCCCCGGTCGGATAAGCCCGGAGAATTTATCATATGCTTCCTGAGTAAGACACACCAGAATGTTTGGCTGGACAACCTTGGGAAACAGTATATCCGTATCGGAAATGATAACATCCGAACGACTCGCTCCACCTCTGGCTTCAGGGCCGTATGCCTGGGATTGAACTGCGTTCAACCCTTCATAAAGGATAGCTGTCTCGGCCAGTATTATGGCCGCTGTAATTACACCCTGCCCGCCTGAACCGGAGAGGATAATTCTACGTCTTTCCATAAGTTACCTTCCTTTAGAAGCCCTTTCTATGACCTTGTCATATTCAGCACAGTACTCTGGCCGTTCTTCCTGGACAAATATACCTCGTTCTATGAGATCGGGATTTTTCTCCTTTTCCTTACTCCCTATGGGAGTCGTATTGGTCTTATAACTATTGAGCATATCCACTGCACTGGGAATATTGTTTCTTCGGCCAAACTGCTCTGGACACTGAGACAAAACTTCGACAACCGAAAACCCCTTATGCATAATGGCCTTCTCCAATATCTTTATCATTGGATTAACGTGGTAGGTTGTCGTCCTGGCAACAAAGGATGCCCCCGCACCGGTTGCAAGCTTAACTACATCAAAGGAATGATCTATATTCCCATAGGGCGCGGTCGTGGCGAGGTCTCCGTATTCCGTCAAGGGAGAATATTGGCCTCCTGTCATACCATAGATGTTGTTGTTCATGATAATGGCCGTTACATCAATATTACGTCTCGCCGCATGGATAAAATGATTCCCGCCAATAGCACAGGCATCACCGTCTCCCATGGGGACCAGTACGGTAAGTTCCGGCCTGCTCAGTTTGACACCGGTGGCAAAGGCAAGAGCCCGGCCATGTAGTGTATGCATGGTATGAAAATCAAGATAGCCACTGATACGGGCGGAACATCCAATACCCGACACTACAACCATGTTATTCTTTTTCAAATCGAGGTTTTCAATTGCACGAATAATGGCAGTCATTATAGTTCCATGACCGCAACCAGGGCACCACAGATGAGGGAAAAATCTCTTTCTGATATAGTCTTTGACTGCCATTTTTTACACTCCCTTTCCCTGGGTGATTCTTATGAAATTCAAAACATCGGTAGGTGTAATAAATCCACCGTCAATCTTGTTGGCAAGGAAAACCCTTTCAGGATTCTCGACTGCCTTTTTTACCTCACCAAGTATCTGGCCCATATTCATTTCTACCACAATTATGTGATTCGCAGAAGAACATCGCTCCCTGACAAGTCTGGCAGGAAAGGGCCAGAGGGTCTGCAATTCTAATAATCCGAGTTTTTCCCCCCGCGCTCTCCTGTTTTTTACAATGTGAAGGGCCGTTCTGGCAGCAGACCCATAGGAAACCAGAAGACATTCCGCATCCTCAACAAAGAATTCCTTTATTCTTGTGATTTCGTTTACATGAGTCTCAATCTTGTCCACCAGATGATGCATCAGCCCGTATACAACATCCGGCTTGTTTGAAGGAAATCCCCACATGTCATGCGCCAGACCTGTGATATTATGTCGGTGAGTGCCTCCAAAATCAGACATGGGAAGGCGACCATCCTCCCTTGGCAGATAAGGGTGATAATCAGTTCCTTCCGGTACGGACGTTCTCAGCCTCTCTACTACATTGATCTCCCCTGCCTTCGGCTCCACAAGTCTTTCCCTTGTATGTCCAACAACTTCATCAAGAAGCAAAATAACCGGTGTCCTGAAAATTTCCGCCAGATTAAAGGCCTCAACCGTCATTGCAAAAACATCCTGGCCGTTGGATGCGGTTAGAACGATAATAGCATGATCTCCATGGATTCCCCAACGTGCCTGCATAACATCTCCCTGACTTCCACTCGTAGGAAGACCTGTTGAGGGACCACCCCTCTGAACATCAACTATAACGCATGGAGTTTCAGTCATCACGGCAAAGCCGAGAGCCTCCTGCTTCAAGGAAAACCCCGGTCCCGAGGTCGCGGTCATAACCTTTTTTCCTGTAAGTGAGGCGCCGATTATGGCACACATGGAGGAGATCTCGTCCTCCATCTGAATAAACTTTCCCTTCTTCGCAGGCAAATGCTCTGAGAGCAGCTCTGCAATCTCTGTAGAAGGGGTTATCGGGTAACCGGCAAAAAAATCAAGACCGGCATAAAGAGCTCCCCTTACACAGGCTTCATTACCTTGAACAAACACGATATCTTTCTTCACTTCGAAAATTGCCTCCTTACTAAACAGTTGCCTGGTTTAGCTTTGCCTTGCTTTTCAGCCGGATACAGGTATCAGAAAAAGATCAACCGGATCTTCTATTCCATCTCAATCGCAAGATCAGGGCAGCGTAGTTCGCACATTCCACAGCTATTACACTTTTCCGGATATTCAAGTATGGCCTTTTCCATATCATCTATTGACAAAGCATCCTGTGGGCAAAACTCAACACAAATTCCACAACCCTTGCACCAGTCTCTTTTGATAACAGGCAATTTTCTATTTTCCGTTTCCGTATCCATGACGTATTCTCTATCAAATTAAAAAGTCTTGCCAACTATTATTTTTGTTTATTCCATTATCTCTTCCAACATCGTTATCTTACCATACATTATGTAAGGTCAAGCAAAAAATATCCTTTTTCATTACAAAAATTGCTTTGTCTGTTAAATCCATTGTGGTAGTAATACGGAAGTAGAATGAGTGCTTGTTGCATCAAGTGGTTTGACCCGTGGGACAACTCTATTTTAAGGAGATTTTATATGAAGATTTTGTGCGTGGATCATATCGGTATCGCGACCAGCAATATGGATAAAAGTGCAAATTTCTATACACAGATATTGGGTCTGGAATTAGCTGGAACCGAGGAGGTGACAGAGCAGAAGGTACGAACCGCCTTCCTGCCGGTTGGAGAATCCGAGATTGAGATATTGGAATCGACCGTTCCGGATGGACCGATCGCCAGGCATATATCTAAAAATGGTGAGGGAATACAACACATAGCGCTGAGAGTTGATGACATTGAAGCTGCTCTTAAAGAACTGAAGGACAAAGGGGTCGGACTGATTGATGAAACGCCCCGGCGCGGCGCGGGTGGCACAAAGATTGCTTTTATACATCCCAGGGCTGCCGGAGGCGTGCTCCTTGAATTGTGTCAGAGGGACTGAGCCTTAAGAAAACAGGGGAAAACATTTCAGACCCTGTGACTGATATCAGTGTCCCGCGTGTTCTTGAACGAGATTGCTCCATCCGTAAATAGCGCTTCCCCTCAGTTTTAGGGCGTAAAAAATCAGGCAGGAGGTAATCAGTTTATGTCAGACAGGTATTCAGGGTTTTATGAACAATCCATTAATGACCCGGAGATTTTCTGGGGGATGGCGGCGGAGAAAGTTCAGTGGGTAAAGAAGTGGGACAGGGTTCTGGATGACAGCCGTAAACCTTTTTATCGATGGTTTACGGGAGGAGAGCTTAACACCTGCTATAATGCTCTGGATTATCATGTCGAAAATGGCCGGGGTGATCAAACGGCAGTTATCTATGACAGTCCGGTGACAAAAACTATAAGGAAAATCAGCTATAGAGAACTTCTGGAAAAGGTATCAAGGTTTGCCGGTGTGCTGAGCGGTTTTGGTGTCACAAAGGGAGACACCGTAATTATTTATATGCCGATGATTCCGGAGGCGGTGGTTGCGATGCTTGCCTGCGCAAGACTCGGCGCCGTTCATTCGGTTGTATTCGGCGGATTTGCTCCGAATGAGCTGGCCATCCGCATCGATGATGCCAAACCCAAGCTTATTGTTTCAGCGTCGTGCGGCATTGAAGGGAAAAAGGTTATTCCCTATAAGCCGCTTCTGGATGAGGCAATTCAGATTGCCGATCATAAGCCGGAAAAATGCATAATATTCCAGCGACCACAGGCTGAATCTTCGCTGGTTCCGAACCGTGATTTTGACTGGGAAAAAGAAATAAAAAAGGCACATCCCGCAGATTGCGTCACAGTATCCGCGACGGATCCGCTTTATATCCTCTACACATCCGGAACAACAGGAAAACCAAAGGGGGTCATGCGGGATAATGGGGGGTATGCCGTTGCCCTGAAATGGTCCATGAAATATCTCTACGATATAAAACCGGGTGAAGTTTACTGGGCGGCATCGGATGTCGGCTGGGTTGTCGGTCATTCATATATCGTCTACGCGCCCCTGCTAACGGGATGCACAACCGTTCTTTATGAGGGGAAACCTGTTGGAACACCGGATCCGGGCGCCTTCTGGCGGGTCATTTCCGAGCATGGTGTCTCTGTTCTCTTTACGGCGCCGACGGCATTTCGGGCAATCAAGAAAGAAGATTTTGAAGGCGTTTATCTAAAGAAATATAATATCAAATCGCTGAAATATCTTTTTCTGGCAGGTGAAAGGCTTGATCCCGATACGTATGACTGGGCAAGCAGTTTACTGGGCATACCCGTTATCGATCACTGGTGGCAGACGGAAACCGGGTGGGGTATTGCCGGCAACTGTATGGGGCTCGAACCGTTTCCCGTTAAAGCGGGATCTCCCACCAAGGCTATCCCAGGTTACAATGTACAGATTGTGGATGCCGAGGGCAATGAGCTTCCGCGCGGACAGGAAGGATACGTGGTTATCAAGCTTCCCCTTCCTCCCGGATGCCTGCCTACACTATGGAACGATGACAAGCGTTTTCTTGAGTATGTTACGGAAATACCCGGCTTTTATGTTACAGGCGATGGCGGCTATATAGACGAAGACGATTATCTTTTTATCATGGGTCGCGTGGATGATGTCATTAATGTGGCAGGCCACAGGCTCTCCACCGGCGCCATGGAAGAAATTATTGCCAGGCACAGAGATGTGGCGGAGTGTGCCGTTCTTGGAGCAAACGACCAGCTTAAAGGTCAGGTGCCTGTCGGCTTTGCTGTTTTAAAGGCCGGCGTGAATCGCGATCAGGATAAAATGGCAGAGGAACTGGTGCAAATGGTTCGCTCTGATCTCGGGGCCATTGCCTGTTTCAGAAAATGTGCGTTTGTAGATGCCCTGCCAAAGACCCGTTCAGGAAAAATTTTAAGAGGAACCATGCGCAAGATAGTAGATGGAGAAAACTATTCAATTCCTTCAACCATCGAAGATGCATCGGTACTTGACGATATTACCAGAGCAGCGGAGGAGATGGGTTGCGGGGAGTAGATTCAAAGTTAATAATTATCAGGAATGTTTTCCCATGCACATTACACATGACATAGTTCATCGAACCATGGAGAATCTCTACCTGGTGGATCTGGATCAACCAGTAGAGGGATTCCGGAATTTTATCAGCAGCTGGATATTTATTAACGGTAATTGTACGGTCGTTATAGATCCCGGCCCCCGATCTTCTATTCCCATCCTTCTGAATGCCCTGACAACGTGTGGGGTCAAGAAGATAGATTACATTCTCCTGACTCATATCCATATTGACCACGCAGGCGGTGCCGGATTGTTGCTGAAGCACTACCCGGACGCGCAAGTCATCTGTCATCCTGACGGGATTCGTCATATGATCAATCCTGCAAAACTGTGGAAAGAATCCAGAAGAACACTGGGCAAGCTTGCAGAAATGTACGGGGAGATCGTTCCTGTTTCTGTAAAGAATATTGGATACAGAAACTCTATCGAGGCTGGAGAAATCGTAATAGGTGCGCTCAAAACACCCGGGCATACACCCCATCACCTCTGCTATCGTGCCGGTGATATTCTTTTTACCGGAGAGGCTGCAGGGGTGAGTTATCCATTGAAAAACAGATTTTATCTCAGAATAGCAACGCCTTCCGTATTTAAGTATGAGGCTTACAGAAATTCCCTGAAAAAGCTTGCTTCTCTTGATGTTTCCCATATATGTTTTGCCCACTACGGATGCAGACATGATCCAGAGAACGTATTTAATGCCGCCTTCAGCCAGGCAGATACCTGGCTCGCCAGCGTAAAAAAGCATTATTGTCCGGGCAATGAATTGCCCTGCAAGGATATCTTTGATGAAATACTACAAAACGATGAAGGCATGTTTTATTATCATTCCCTCCCCGAGGATGTGCAAAACAGGGAAAAATTTTTTGCCTTTAACAGTATCAAGGGAATGGAGGATTATCTGAGAAGGGAAACGGATAAGAAATAGTATCAGGCAAATCTATACGTTATAATCAGTAATATTTATTAGTCCTCTATCTGTAACGTTTATACCTGCCTGCCTGTCTGTTGCACGCAGACAGGCACAAATGGCAAAAGAATTAAGAACGATCACAAAAAAAAGGAAGGCACAAAATCAAATCCTGTTTTTCGTGCTTTCGTGATGAAATATCATATGTTGTTTGATCCCGGTTTGTCCGGGTTAGGAGGAATAATATCATGGCAGAGCATCCGGATGCAGAAAAATGGAGAAAACTCGCAGAAAAGAGCTTAAACGGGAACCCGCTTGAATCCCTGAACTGGGTAACCCCGGAGGGAATCCAGGTAAAACCCCTGTACACAGCCGAAGATCTTGAAGGTTTGGAGTTTGTCAACACCCTTCCCGGACTTGCTCCCTATATCAGGGGCCCTCAGGCCACCATGTATGCCCAGAGACCATGGACCATCCGTCAGTATGCCGGTTTTTCCACGGCAAAAGATTCAAATAAATTTTACAGAAGAAATCTCGCCGCCGGTCAAAAGGGCCTTTCCGTGGCCTTTGACCTTGCAACTCACAGGGGCTATGACTCTGATCATCCCAGGGTAATCGGTGATATCGGAAAGGCGGGCGTTGCAATAGATTCCGTGGAGGACATGAAAGTTCTTTTCGATCAGATCCCGCTGGACAAGATGTCGGTTTCCATGACCATGAATGGCGCCGTTCTTCCCTGTCTGGCCGGGTATATCGTTGCCGCGGAAGAGCAGGGAGTTGCTCAGGATAAGCTTTCGGGGACCATACAGAACGACATCCTCAAAGAGTATCTCACGAGAAATACATACATATATCCTCCCGGCCCTTCCATGAGAATTGTTTCGGATATTATCGGGTACTGTTCGAAGAATATGCCCATGTACAATACCGTTAGTATCAGCGGTTACCATATGATGGAGGCCGGAGCAAACTCCGTGCTTCAAACCGCATTTACTCTGGCCGACGGGGTGCAGTACGTGAAAGCGGCCATTGACGCGGGGCTTGACATAGACGCGTTTGCGCCACGACTCTCATTTTTTTTCGGGATCGGGATGAATTTCTTTATGGAGATTGCCATGCTGAGGGCCGCCCGTTTTCTCTGGCATGAATTAATTGGCAAGTTCAACCCTCAAAACCCAAAATCCGCCATGCTCAGAACCCACTGCCAGACATCCGGCTGGAGTCTGACCGAGCAGGATCCATATAACAATATTATACGCACCACCATTGAATGCATGGCCGCGGTTTTGGGCGGAACACAGTCTCTCCATACCAATTCATTCGATGAGGCTGTGGCCACACCCTCGAATTTTTCCGCCAGGATCGCGAGGAACACTCAGATAATTGTCAAGGAAGAATCCCAGATTTGTCACGCTATTGATCCACTGGGCGGCTCCTATTATGTCGAGGCCCTGACAGATGGGATCATCCGGGAGGCGAGAAAGATTATTGATGAGATCGAGGAGTTGGGCGGCATGGCCAGGGCCATCGAAACCGGAATGCCAAAGATGCGAATAGAGGAATCGGCAGCCAGAAAGCAGGCCCGGATAGACCAGGGGCTGGATGTGATCGTGGGTGTAAACAAATATCAGATAGAGGAAGAACCTCTTGATGATATTCGTGAAGTGTCGGAGACTGTTCGGGACGAGCAGGTTGCGAGATTAAAGGATCTGAAGGCAAAACGAAATTCTGCCACCGTGCGGAAGGCCCTGGAGGCCGTAACAAACTGTGCCGAATCCGGGGGAAACCTTCTGGAAGTGACAATATCCGCCACGCGGGCCAGAGCAACGGTTGGAGAAATTTCAAACGCCATGGAGAAAGTCTTCGGACGCTATACGGCAACAACCCAGTGTATATCCGGAGCCTACGCCTCTGAGTACATGGACAGTGAAATATTTAACGCCGTAAAAAAGAGAACAAGTGATTTTATGAAGAAAGAGGGCAGACGGCCACGGATACTTGTTGTTAAGATGGGTCAGGATGGTCATGACCGGGGAAGCAAGGTGATCGCTACAGCTTATGCGGATCTTGGGTTTGACGTGGATATCGGTCCCATGTTCCAGACTCCCGGGGAAGCGGCCAGAATGGCTGTAGAAAACGATGTTCATGTCATCGGTGTCTCAAGTCTGGCTGCCGGTCACAAGACCCTTATCCCTCAGCTTTTAGAAAGCCTCACGGAAGAGGGTGGCGAAGATATCAAGGTCGTTGCAGGTGGAGTAATTCCCCACAGCGATTATGACTTTCTCTATGGTGCGGGTGTGGCGGCAGTATTTGGTCCAGGGACACCAATTCTGGATTCCGCAAACAAGACTCTCAACATCCTGGAGCAGAGAACATGATATCAAGCGATATCCAGCCTTATATAGAAGGTGTGCTGAGGCATGACAGGCGTATGATCTCCAAGACCATTACTCTGATTGAAAGCGCACTCCCTGCTCACAAGAAGGCTGCGCGGCTTGTTGTCGATCAACTGCTCCCTCATACAGAAAAGGCAATACGTCTCGGGATAACGGGGGTGCCTGGCGCCGGAAAGAGCACTTTCATAGAGGCACTCGGCATGCTGCTGGTGAAAAAGGGATACAGCGTGGCTGTCCTTGCTGTTGATCCGAGCAGCATAAGGAGCGGGGGAAGTATTCTGGCGGACAAGACCCGCATGGAAAAACTCTCTGTTGAGAAAAATGCCTTTATCCGGCCTTCTCCCTCAGGAGGCACTTTAGGGGGCGTTGCAAGCAAGACCAGGGAAACAATGCTCGTCTGTGAGGCAGCCGGCTTTGATGTGGTGATTGTTGAAACGCTGGGCTCCGGTCAATCCGAGGTGGCGGTGGCTTCCATGGTTGATTTCTTCCTGATGCTGATGATATCCGGGGCAGGAGATGAGCTTCAGGGAATGAAAAAGGGCGTTTTGGAACTTGTTGATGCCATTGCTATCAACAAGGCGGACGGCGATAATATTCAAAGAGCGGATTTTGCAAGAAAGCAGTGCGAAGCAGCCCTCCATTTTTCAATCCCCCTTTCCCCCAACTGGTCTCCGCCTGTTCTTAAATGCAGTGCCTTGAATTTGACCGGCATACATGAGATATGGGATACCGTTCTGGAGCACAGAAAAAAGCTGTCGTCTACCGGAGAGCTGGAGATGAAGCGTGAAAAGCAGACCCTTGACTGGATGTGGTTTCTGGTAAAAGAAGGTCTCGTCGAGTGGTTTTACAAAAATCCTTATGCCAAAAAGATAGTACCGAAAATTGAGAAAGAGGTGGAAGAAGGGACAATCACACCAACCGCCGCTGCAGAAAAGCTGCTTTTTTTTCTGGATGATAAGTGATGATTCTCCAGGAAGCTGGATTTCCCTACAGACAGAATAGATAGAGACGGGATTTATTTATCCCCTTCTCTGGATTTGAAGAGAACAACCCTCGCTATTATATTTCTTTTAGTTGTTTTACGATAACCAAAAGATGGCTGGTTTCCATCGACTTTTTATAAAACCATTAAATTTGAACTTGACTAATAAAAAAATGGAGGAATAAATGACAAAAGTTTCTTATGGTTTTAAGCTTTTACGGGAACAATATATCGATGAGCTGAAAACAAATGCAAGGGTTTACAGACATGTTCAAACAGGCGCCGAACTTTTATCGATAATAAATGATGACGAGAACAAGGTGTTCGGGATCACTTTCCGGACGCCGCCTCGCGACTCAACAGGCGTAGCCCATATTCTGGAGCATTCCGTCCTCTGCGGTTCCCGCAAGTATCCGGTGAAGGAACCCTTTGTGGAAATATTAAAGGGATCTTTGCAGACTTTTCTGAATGCCTTCACCTATCCGGATAGGACCTGTTACCCTGTGGCAAGTCAGAACACCCGGGATTTTTATAATTTGATAGATGTTTATCTTGACGCAGTCTTCTACCCGCGTATCACGCCAGAGATATTTCAGCAGGAAGGGTGGCACTACGAAATGGAGGCACTGGATGGGCCTCTTGTGTACAGGGGCGTGGTTTTTAATGAGATGAAGGGCGCTAATTCATCTCCGGACAGGCTTTTAGCCGAATATTCACAGCAGTCACTGTTTCCCGATACGACATACGGGCTGGATTCCGGGGGAGACCCCGCTGTTATCCCCGATCTGACCTATGAACAGTTCAGGGATTTTCACCGGAGATATTATCATCCTTCCAATGCGCGCATCTTCTTTTCCGGTGATGATGACCCGGAAGAAAGATTGCGCCTTGTAGATGCTTATCTGAAAGACTTTGAAAAGATAGAAATAGATTCAGCGGTACATCTCCAGCCGCGATTTGACGGTCCCGGACGGGTCGTGCGTTCCTTTGCCGCAGAGGATGATTCATCCAGGAATATGATGACGATAAACTGGATGTTTAGCGAGACAAAAGATGCCGTCACAAACATGGCGCTCCATATCCTTGGATATATCCTTTTAGGTACGCCGGGTTCACCCCTGCGCAAAGCGCTTATTGAATCCGGCCTTGGGGAGGATGTTACAGGAGGCGGTTTGGAAGGTGAATTGCAACAGCTGTTTTTCTCTGTGGGATTGAAGGGATTTGATGATGGAAAAGCGGATGTTATTGAAACACTGATATTAAAAACCCTTGAAGAATTGTCAGCCGATGGAATTGAACCTGAGGCAGTGGAAGCGGCTGTTAATATCATAGAATTCGGCCTGCGTGAGAACAATACAGGCAGTTACCCCCGCGGACTGGTGCTGATGCTGCGGGCGATGACGACCTGGCTGTATGATGGCGATCCCCTTACGTTACTCCCTTTTGAATCCCTTATGTCGGAGATTAAATCGCGTATCGCTTCGGAGAAATCATTCTTTGCAGATATGATAAGGAAATATTTCCTGGATAATCCACACCGCACAACTGTTGTTATGGAACCGGACGCGAGTTTAAAGGATGAGATGGATACGGCCGAGAGGCAGAGGCTCGATAATGTGCGCGAATCTGCCAGCCCGAAGGAATTGGAAAATATCTTTAAAACCGCAAACCGGCTCAAAAAAATCCAGGAAGCTCCGGACTCACCTGAAGCCCTTGCAACCATACCAAACCTGAAGCTTTCCGATCTGGAGAAGAAAAACAGGACAATACCTCTCGCTGTTCTGGATGAAAAGGGTGCCACGGTTTTGTATCATGACATATCCACAAACGGTATCGTGTATGTTGAAACAGGTCTGAATCTGCGCTCATTACCCCGGAAATATATCCAGTATATTCCCCTGTTCAGCAGAACACTTCTTGAAATGGGTACAAAAAAGGAAGATTATGTTGAGATTTCCCGTAGAATTGACCGGAAGACAGGGGGAATTCATCCATCACTGCTTATATCAGGGACTAAGGACACAAAAGAGGCCGAGGCCAGGCTTTTTCTCTGCGGAAAGGTCATGCTCCCACAGGTGGGGGATCTTTTCGATATTATCAGGGATCTTCTTATGGATGTCAGACTGGACAACAGGGAGCGTCTGAAACAAATGGTCCTGGAGGAAAAGTCCAGGCAGGAGCAACAGTTGATACCCGGCGGACATCAGACGGTGAATCTGCGTCTGAAGGCACATTTCAGCGAAGCTGGCTGGCTGGCGGAACAGTTAAACGGAGTAAGCTATCTCTTCTTCCTGCGTGAGCTTGTCGGCAGAATAGATAATGACTGGTCTTCCGTTCACTCTATACTCGAAGAGATGAGGCATATCCTTGTCAGACATGAGAACCTGTTATTCAATGTTACCGTTGATAAAACAGGATGGAAAAAGGTAAGACCCCATCTTGCCGGCTTTGCAGGCAAAATACCGGCGGGCGGCACGGAGGCAGGCATTTCCGAAGATCTTCTGGCGGACATGAAGCTACCAGAGTATGAGGGATTTGTCGTTCCTTCTCAGATAAACTATGTAGGAAAGGGAGCGAATATTTACAGCTCCGGATATACATATCACGGTTCTATCAGAGTTATTACCCGCTATCTCAGAACTTCCTGGCTGTGGGATCGCATCCGCGTGCGTGGAGGCGCTTACGGAGCGTTTTGTAATTTTGATAAATTTTCCGGCGTATTGACCTTTCTGTCGTACCGCGATCCAAATCTTCTAAAAACCCTCGAGGCGTTTGACGAAACAGCCGGATTCCTGCGTGATTGTGATCTGGGCGATGACGAATTGGCAAAGGGAATTATCGGCGCCATAGGGGATATGGATGCATATATGTTCCCTGATGCCAGAGGATATACCTCAATGGTTCATTATCTGACCGGTAATACCGAGGAAGATATCCAGCGTGTGCGAGATGAAATTCTGTCTACAACAGCTCAGGATTTCAGAAAGTTTGCGGGTGTGATAGACGAGGTAGTAAAAAACGGATTGGTGAAAGTGCTTGGGTCAGAGAATGCTATTGCAGAAGCCGCCAGCAGTAAACTGCCACCGCTGAACATCTTAAAGGTGCTTTAAAATATGGGGACCCAGGCCATGCACGATCAGGTGGTGAGTTTTGGTCATTATTTTATTGACACACAAGATTGTTCATATTATATTTCCATTTTATAGGTAATTTCCGGTCAGGTTTCTACATGAGAGTATCAGGCATTCTGTTTTTTGGAATTTTGCAGGATCTCCGCATTGAAATCTATTATGAAACTGAATGAGCAGTTGCTGCACCTGCGCTGTAAGCGAGGTGTTGTGTAGAGAAGTAATTTAATGCACTTATTCTATAATTTATTTACGTGTGAAAACCTGACCGGAAATTGCTGATTTTTATTATTGATGTGTTCGTAAAAAGTTTTCTCAAAATGTCATTGCAATTGAAACGAGAAATCTGGTGCGTATAATGTGTTGTAAATGCAAGATTTCTCTCTGTGATTAAAATGACGGATTCGCTGATTTTGACTTTTTGCGAATTCATAGTTGTTGAACAAGAAAATTCTTATCAAAAAAGGAGGAATCATGGCAAAGATAGGAGGCAAAAAGGAACTGTTAGAGAAGTTTACGCAACCGGAAATGATGTGTTGCGCTAGCGCAAGGCACATCCCCAATGACGCCATCATGGACATTGGTGTGGGATTAGGCCTGGTTGCATCAAATCTGGCCAAGGGAGTTTATTCGCCTGACGCTGTCTTCATGTATGAGAGTGGCTCTGTAGATGCCACCGTTGTGGGGGACAGGTTGCCCGAGGGCATCGATGACTCCTGCATTCAGGCAGACACGCCCTGTATCACCGACGTGCTTCACGTGTTGGGCTGGGCCACCATGAGCGGCAGGAGTACCCATACCTTGCTGGGATTCGCCCAGGTAGACAAATTCGGTAATCTTAATACGACCTGCATGGGCAATTACTATGACCCTGATGTCAGATTCCCCGGCAGTGGGGGCGCTCATGACCTGGGTACCGGTGCTGTTCACCCCATCCTGCTGGGCCCGCAAACCAGAAGATCCCTCGTGGACAAGCTGGACTACAAAACCACGCTGGGTTATGGGGAAGATGGCCATTTCCGTGAGAGGATGTGGTATCCCGGGAAAGGCCCCATGGTAATAGTTACAAACCTGGGAGAATATTACCCTGACCCGGATACACATGAGTTTATCCTCACCGGCGTGATGCCGTACAGTACTATAGAGGAGTGTGTAGAGAACTGCGCCTGGGATCTTAAGGTTTCGCCCGACGTAAAAGAGGTGGAGCCTCCAACAGCAGAAGAGACCAAGATGCTCAGGGAGGTTCTTGACAAAGAGGGCCTGAATACCGGCTGGACCAAGCTGGTAAATAAATAAACCAGACAACTATATAAGTTAGGAGGTAGATAATGGCACAGTTGAAATTAATGCGGGTGGAAGATGCGGTGAAGCGCTTTATCCACACCAGAACGAGTATTGCCTCTTCTGGTTTTCCGTTGATGCGAAAACCCCAGATCTTCTGGAGAGAAATCATAAGGCAGCATATTAATGACAAGATGGACCTTCAAATCATCAGCCCGGGAATGGGAGATGAAACCAATGGCTATATGGTAGCTGCCGGGCTGGTTGAGAGTTGCGTCACCGTGTTCATCTCTCAGGAAAGGCCGGGGACAAATCCCAGTCTGCGCCGGAGCATTGAGACAGGTGTCCCGCGCAGAATCAGGATAGAGGATTACAGTAATCTGAGCATGAATCTGGGGCTGGCAGCTTCCGCTTTAAATGTGCCTTTTATGCCCTGTCTCTCAGGCCGGTGGGGAGATTTCAGGAAGCCTGGCTTCGGTAGAAGGTACAATGAAGATGGCACCATTCCTGTTCACCACTATCCCAAGGACGTTATAATGAAGGATCCTTTTGGTTCAGAAGTTGACACAGCCCTGATCCAGGGACTCTACCCCGATGTTTCCGTCATCATGGCCCAGGCCGCCGATCCCTATGGCAACACTATCGTAGTCGGTCAGATGGCTTATGACCAGTGGACACCATTCGCGGCAAGGAAACATATCATCGTCGTGGCTGATCGCATAGTGGATACCGCCGCCTGCAAGCGCTTCCCCAATCTTACGCTGATACCAGGGTTTGCGGTTGATGCCGTAATTCCATGGTACGGCGGCTCCTGGCCCTGTAATTCAGTCGGACACTATGACGAGGATCTCGATCACATGAGAGAAACTCTGAAGCGAAGCAAAACTAGGGAAGGTGCTGAGGAGTGCATCCAGGATTACTGCTTCTCTTACAAAGACCATGACGAATACATGGAAATGATAGGCAAAGACAACATGGAGAACCTGGAAGACACTTCCACTAAATATCTTATGGATCCCTTCCGCGAGTGGTTCATGAGTGACTCTGAGGTGGAGAAACTGATGAAGGAGGCTGAAGCCAACAGGGCTAAAGCCGAGACAGAAAGCGAAGCCAAGTAAATCGGCTGTTGCTTGATATCAACAGCAACTGGGCGAGGGCAACCTCGCCCAGTTTTTATTTTATTTCTCCTACAATCTTTTTCACACACAGTATTGAAAAATTCCCGTTCAAGGGGAGACTCAACAACCTCTCAATGATATGAATGTGCTCAGCCTGCGTGATGGACTCCCCCCGGCAACCGGATTAAATCCATATTTTCAAGCGAACCCGACAAAGATGTCACACAGGTAATTTTTCCTGAAGACTGGGCTTGACAATAATTTTTGTTTGTCTTACAATGTTTGGAATTTGTGAAAAGCCTTTGTCAATAGAGGAGTAGTTATAATCTGTCTCATAATTATAAAAACTAAAAACAAGGAGAGTGTTTATGGATAAATCTACAAAGAAGAGGATCGCTTTTGTTTTTCCCGGCCAGGCAACCCACTACCCGGGCATGGGAAAGAAAATTGCCCATGCGCACAAAGAAGCCATGGAGTTCTTTGAATATGCCAACGATCTCACCGGTGCTCCTATCTCCAAGCTGTGCTTTGAAGGCCCTGAAGAAGAGCTGGTACTAACGGAGTTTGCTCAGCCATCTATCCATACCACCAGTCTGGCTATTCTCCAGGTCTTGGAAAAACAATACGGTCTCAAAGCCGAAGTCACGGGAGGATACAGCCTGGGGCAGTACAGCGCCCTGGTCTATGCCAAGGCCCTGAAATTTGAACAGTCGGTAAAGGTGGTAAAGTACAGGGGCTTTTTTATGCAGACTGCCGTGCCCGTGGGAACCGGAAAGATGGTCGCCCTGCTTGGCGTAAACGCAGAAGATGTGGACCAACTCGTCCTCGACTGTAAACCGGCAGGTCATATCCAAATCTCAAATTACAGCTGCCCCGGCGAGTGCATCATATCCGGAGATAATGCATCTATGGATCTCGCTCATAAACTGGCGATTGAGAGGGGCGGCAAGGCTATCTTCATACCTGTCAGCGCCCCTTTTCACACCTCCCTGCTCATTCCAGCGGCTAGAAAGCTCCTTGTGGAACTGGACAAGATAGACATACAGGATCCACAGATACCCTATGTTGATAATGTTCCGGGAGGCTATTTTATACCGGGAACGGACAGCGTTAAACTGTTCCTTATGACACACGTTTATAAACCGGTGAGGTGGGAGACATCCATGTACGCCATGCTGGACCAGGGAATCAATACCTTTATCGAACTGGGATCGAGAAATTTTCTGACAAAGGTGAACAAAAGATGCTGTATTGCAAAGGGCAAGGAAAACGAGACGCTCTGCCTGAATGTAAGGGACCCGGAAGGTATAGATAACATGCTGCGGGTTATGGAAGATCCAAGTCTTTATAATAAGGACATCAAGGCTCCATACTAAGTAAATCAGCGGATAATCACTAAAAAGGCCCCCGGTCAATAATCTGATCGAGGGCCTTTTTTATACCTCTTAGCACATCTTTTTAGTTATGAACTACTTGCCGGAAAAGGCCGGTTTCCTTTTGTCCACAAAAGCCGACATGCCTTCTTTCTTGTCACTTGTTGCACAGGTAACGGCAAAGAGTGTTGCTTCATATTCCTGACCGGAAGCCAGATCAATATCCAGACCCATATTAACCGCATCCTTGCAAAGCCTTACAGCATAAGGACCATTCTTCATTATCTTCTTAGCCATGGCCTTGGCCGCTTCCATCAGCTCCTCAGGAGCCACAACCTTCTGAACCAGACCAGCGCTTAAAGCTTCCTGAGCATCATAAACACCACCTGTGAAAAGAATCTCCTTGGCTTTGCCTTTGCCTACCAGACGCGGTAGACGCTGGGTTCCGCCAAAACCGGGTACTATCCCCAGGCCCACCTCGGGCTGGCCAAACTTGGCTTTTTCTGAAGCGATCCTGATGTCACAGGCCATGGACAGCTCACAGCCGCCCCCCAGGGCAAACCCGTTGATGGCAGCTATAACAGGCTTGTTCATTTTCTCAATCTTGAAGAATGTAGCCTGTCCCAGTTGTCCGAAAGTCCGTCCTTCGGCGGCGGTGAAATTCAGCATTTCAACAATATCGGCGCCAGCTACAAAGGATCTCTCCGCACCGGTTATAATGACAACCTTGACGGCATCATCAGCAGCGATCTCATCTATCAGTGACGAAAGCTCGCTCAGGGTTTCCGAGTTCAGAGCATTCAGAGCCTTTGGTCTGTTCATGGTCAAAATGCCTATACCGTCCTGATTTTCAAATAGCAAATTTTTATATTCTGCCATGATATTTACTCCTCTCTCTATTATTTTTTATAGTCGTTGTAGAAACCACGTCCTGCTTTTTTGCCAAGCCAGCCTGCTTCAACATATTTTCTTAACAGAGGACAGGGACGATATTTGGTATCGCCGTATTCTCCGTAAAGAATCTCCATCACATGCAGGATGGTGTCCAGACCTATAGCATCGCAAAGACGCAGCGGGCCGATGGGATGATTGAATCCCAGAAGAGCTACATTATCGATAACCTCAGGTTCGGCCACACCTTCAAACAGGGTATAGATGGCTTCATTCATCATGGGAACCATAATACGATTGCCCACAAATCCGGGGGAATCCGCGACCTTGATAAACGTTTTGTTCGGAAGACTGTTTCCCAAAGCCTCAATGCTCTTGTAGGTATCCTCATCGGTTGCCAGTCCCACGACACCTTCGATCAGTTTCATGATGGGAACAGGGCTGAAGAAATGCATGCCTATCATCTTGTGAGGCCGACTGGTAACGCTCCCCATAGCCGTAACAGGAAGCGTGGATGTGTTGGTGGCAAAGATAGTTCGCTCGGGGCACCATTCATCGAGCTTCTTGAAAAGAGATTTTTTGAGATCCATATCTTCGACGACTGCCTCCATGGCCAGATCCACATCACAGTCCTCGGGTCCCCATTCCACTCCTGTAGTGATACGACCCATGACGGCATCTTTTTCATTCTGCGTCATTTTGCCCTTTTCAACACTTCTGTTCAGGCTTTTTTCTATGGTCGCGATACCTTTGTCAACAAACTCCTGCTTAACATCAAACATGGCCACCTGGCGGCCGGACATGGCCATAACCTGGGTAATTCCGTTCCCCATCTGACCGGCGCCGATCATTAGAACTTTTTTAATTTCCATTATACAGAACTCCTTTCCAATTGTATTGTTAGCATGTTAACTTTAAAAAATTTAACCAACGACCTAATCTGCGGTATCCACAGACAGATTATCTCATCTTCCGTATCACATGCTTGGAGAGGACCCTCACCTGGTTTATATGAGGATCTTCTCCATTCCGTAGCACATATTACAAAACTATGATGTTAATGGCATTCTAATCTTTCTGGACATGCCGCCCAAGGGTCATAATCTCCGCTTCCTTCGTTCCCTCGTAGAGTTCGAGGATCTTGGCGTCGCGGTAGAACTTCTGAACCGGATAGTCCTCGAAATAGCCATAGCTCCCGTGGAGTTCCACGGCGTAGTTAGCGGAGGAAACAGCGGTCTTTCCACCGAAGTACTTCGCCATCGCCGAGAGTGTGAAATCAGGACTCCCATTATCAATCAGCCAGCCAGCCTTGTAAACCAGGCCTCTGAGGGCTTCAATATTGACCGCCATCTCCGTGAGCTTCATCTGGGATATCTGGAAGCTGCCGAGCGGTTTACCAAAAGCCATTCGCTGTTTGACATACTTGACGCTTTCCTCAAGACAGGCCTCAGAGAGGCCGAGACACTGACCGGCAATCCAGACGCGAGTCGTGTCAAAGAGATTCATGAGCTGGCGGAAACCATTTCCTTCCGTTCCAACAAGGTTGGCCTGGGGAACGCGTACTTCATCAAAGGCGACCTCTGACGTATCACTTGAGCGGAGTCCCAGTTTCCCAGTCATATGGTTCGTGGTCACTCCCTTCGTGTTAGTCGGGACAATGATCTGGCTGAACTGGTCATGTCTCTTCGCATCGGGATTTGTGACGCACTGTACCAGCATAAAGTCGCTGTTCGATGCGTTGGTGATGAATATTTTATTACCGGTGATCACAAAATCGTTCCCATCTTTGACGGCTCTCGTCTTATAACCGGCAACGTCCGTACCGGCGTTGGGCTCCGTAAAGGCCCCGGCGCATATCCACTCGCCCTTACATACTTTTGGAAGATATGTCTTTTTCTGTTCTTCTGAACCGTAATGAAGAATGTCCTCACAGCCAAAACTCGCAGACCAGATATTGTGGCCTATCGCCATGTCCACTCTGGAAATCTGTTCGGTGATGAGGGCGTTTCCCAGACTGCCCATCCCTGCTCCGCCGTACTCCTCGGGAATCCACGCACCGACGAGGCCTACTTCCGCAGCCTCCGTGACGAGATCCCGCGTGTACTTCTCTTCCCGGTCACACTCCTCCGTCAGGGGGGGGAATTTGTCCTTGGCAAAGCGGTACGTCATGTCGCGCAACATCTGATGTTCACTAGTTAACTCAAAATCCATAGTTTTCTTCCTCCTTCTTAATTATTGGTTCTTAAAAAATCTCTTGCACCGCAGAGTATCCGCGCAATTGGAGTCACAAGGTCTCTTCCATCACCGGAACTTCTTCCTGCACTCAATTCTGCTGATTTTTCCGCTCAAGGCTCCAGGATTCTCTTCCACGAAGTTATACTCGTCCAGAACGGCATATTAAAGGAGCTTTCACTCCCCGGCGCACTTCACTATATACAGGCCTTGATGTCCTCTTTCACTCACCACCGAAAAAAATCGCCGGCTCTGACAACGGAACTGGATAAAATATCTGGCAGCGTTTTACGTTGAGGAGACCTAAGCACAAATCCAAATGAACCACTCCACCGCAAGCAACCAAGCATTAGTTAGAACAAACCATCAGCAATCTTGCGGCAAGCCACAGGAAAAACAATCCCCTGCAAAGCTCACCGCAGGCTCTATCTCATATCGTTAATTAGGTCAAGAAATATTTTTGTCGGGAGTACATAATATGTCCGGTCTATGCTCTCTTTGCATCAGGCGGAAAAGGTGAGCTTTGTCCCGCTCATATTAAAGATGAACCGGTCCGGCATCTCTTTTTCCATGTGAATAACAGCTTTTCTTCCCGTACAATGACAGGGGATAATATAGTCGGGATCAATCTTTTTCATCGCTTCCGTTGTCACTTCGATGATCGGCTCAAAGAGCGGTCCTGCAAGATGAAAACCACCCATAACGGCGTGTACCTTGTCTATCCCCGTCACCTTTCTGGCATGGTTTACGGTGTTAATGATACCCGAGTGGGAACATCCCGAAATGACAACAAGTCCCTTCCCTTTTATGTTCATCGCAATGGCGGTATCATCCTCAATGGGATCCCATTCTTCTTTTCCGTTTTGCTTGCGGTAGGCAATGGGGAAGCCCTTCTCAAAGCCGGTTGTGCGTTCTATCTCTCCCAAAAACAGAACACGACCGTCAAGAAGAGAATATGGCCTAGTTGTTTCAATTATTTTGATCCTCTCTTTTTCCAGATCCTCCCTGATCAACCTCGGAAAAAACATCTTGAAACGAGGAAGGGGTTTGAGATATCGGGGGTAAGAAAATGCACGGGGATGAAGGACAAGTTGAATCCCCGGCTTGCCGATCATACGGGTCAACTCGGCAATGCCCCCGAAATGATCGCTGTGACCGTGGGAAAGAACCATGATCTCTACTTCTTTCATGGAAACTCCGAGGGCTCTCGCATTATAGGCCGCCCCGTTTGGGGAAAAACCAAAGTCGAAGAGCATGGTTCTTGTTGAATTCCCCGCCGTGGTCCTCACAATGGCCGAGAAGCCGTGCTCGGCCTGGATGGAGTTCTTGATTTCGCCGTCCAGCATCGGTGTGGCCCGCTTTACTATATGACTGTTGTCCTGCGAGGTGACATCGATGTAATTATCCTGGAGGCTTAGAATTTCGACCCTGTCAACCTCTGTGATCTTGATTTGGCTCGGCATCGGTCCGTTCCTTTCTTCCCTTTTATCTTTGTTCAGGTTGTACATTGTCGGTGTACTAACAGAATATCACCCCGCATGTCCAGTGAAACTTGCCCCCTTATCAGTGTAGTAGAGTTGTTGGAAAATGTTGTGTATGGTAAGGGAGGCTTTTACCTCACTTCACTACGGTGGTGACTGAAATCACTCCTCCCACTATTTTGATAAATATTAGAATGTAGGGCGGATTAAGCAAAACGAATCCACTCAACGATTTGCTTTCCCTTGACTCCTTGAACCCTTTTATAAGTAAAGATCCACGCCCAAAGGACGTGGCTTTGCTTTTGCCCCCCATAGGGGGGCCAGATGCTTGCCCCCTGAGGAGGCAAGCTGAGTTGTCCCCGCGTCCTTGTTTATTTCAATTTCAACCGC
>JAGGXJ010000019.1 GCA_021163105.1 Syntrophobacterales bacterium | reverse complement strand
ACTCAGGTTGTTTAGACTGAAGGCTAACAAAAGCCTAAGTCAGCAAGCATAAATAACTCATACATCTTGCTTGTCCTTTTACTTGTTTTCTGTGTTGTGCCAAAGCTTACATAACTCGTTATGAGCGTTTCAACACGCCTTGAAAACAAACAAAATTACGGCGCAATCTGTATAACTTATTTATTCTTGATTCCTAAATAGCTTCAGCATAATCCAGAGTCGTCTTTTTCCCGTATCCTTCTGCTATATCTTTATTTCTTTCACTCGAATCCTCGAATCCTTGGCCCCTTGAACCCTTCTGGTATTAGCCGGGTTATATCCGCGGCCTTTTCAATAATCAGGTCCGCGCCCGCCTTGCGCAGGGGAATAGCTCCTGAGTATCCCGTCAGCACACCTATCGTGTATGCTCCAATTTCTTTTCCCATTGTGATGTCCATGGGATGATCTCCCACCATTGCCGCGAATTTCGCATCTGTGTCCAGCACATCAAGTGCCGTCAAAAGGTGATCCGGATGAGGCTTTACCCTTGCTGTAAATTCCCTCGTTATTACTGTGTCACAATGAGAATCCACATCGGGGAACATCTGCCTTACAGCGGCTGTACAGTTTCTCGTTACAATGCCGGTTTTTATATGCCGGTTTCTCAGTTCATGCAGCATATTTTCCGTACCGGCGAACAATTTCCCCTCTTTTGACCTCTCGGTTTCCATATGACTTATAAGTTCATGCGCCCCGTTGAAAAACTCGTTTTCCATACCTGGGTTGTTAATGGAGATAAAATTTCTCCCTGCTTCGATCATCTCGAGCACGTAAAGATCTTTCATCTCATCCCGCGGGGTGCAATAATCACTCATGAGGTTCAGAACAGCCGCGCGCATCCTGAGAAAGTCTATGTTCAGTTCGGCCAGCGTGCCGTCAAAATCGAAGAGGATGGCTTTTAGTAAGTTAGGAATTATTTTCTGCGTTTTTCTGGCAGAAAATAATTTTGTTAACGCACCTATCTCGTTTATCGGGGCCAAGGGTCTCATTATGCGAGATCCTTAAGATATTTTTCTATCCTGTCGATACCTTCCCCGATATTTTCCATAGAATTAGCATATGAAAATCTGAGGTATCCTTCACAGTTCTTTCCGAAATCGATACCGGGCGCGACGCCGACGTGGGCTTTTTCAAGAATGTCCAAGGCCATTTCGTAAGAATTATTGGAAAATGTTTTGATATTCCCCAGTATGTAAAATGCCCCTGTCGGTTCCACGGTGATACCGAGCCCTATCTCATGGAGGCGCTTTATAATGAACTTTCTTCTTTCATTGAAGATATTCTTCATGCGAATCACATCATTCTTCGCCTCCCGGAGAGCTGCTATTCCTCCCCACTGCACAAAGGAGTTTGCGGAGATAAAAAAATTCTGCTGGATCTTCTGCATGGGTCTTATATATTCTTTCGGCGCGATGATATATCCCAGTCTCCACCCGGTCATGGCATACGCCTTGGAAAATCCGTTCAGCACAAAGGCATTATCGGTAAATTCAAGGATGGAATGTTCCTGATTTTTCTCGTAGGAGAGGCCGTGGTATATCTCATCCGAGATTACAGGGATACCATATGATGCTATCTCCGACATCATTCCGGCGCTGAGGATATTGCCGGTCGGGTTAGAGGGAGAATTGATCATGAATCCCCTTGTTTTGGGGGTTATTTTTTCTTCGATACCCTCAGGTGTGTACTGGAAACCGTTCTCTTCAGAGACATTAACACGGGCAGGGACTCCTTCGAAAAAACTGATATAATTTGGATAGCACGCGTAATGCGGGTCGGGTATGATCACCTCATCGCCTTTTTCAATGAGCGCCGAGAAGAGCAGAAACATGGCAGGCGAAGTACCGGAGGTTACTATGATCCGATCCGGTGAGATATCCACGCCGTATTTTGTGAAATAGTGCTCGCAGATGGCCTCTCTAAGTTCTATAAGCCCGAGGCTGTGCGCGTAGTGTGTCTTCCCATTCCTGATGGCCCTGTAGCATGCTTCTTTTACGCATTCAGGCGTATCAAAATCCGGTTCCCCAACCTCCAGGTGAATGATATCCTTCCCGCTTCGTTCCATTGCCTGCGCTTTTTCAAGGATATCCATGACAATGAAGGGGGGAATTTCAGATGCTCTCTTTGTAATCATAAGCCTCTCCAATTTCTGTTTTTGGGATGGAAAAGTTACCTGTCCTGACGAATCTTGTCAAGGAGTTTGAATCGCCTGATTGCAACACTTATTTCATGACAGGCTCCTATTTCCTGTAAGATAGTCGGGGTACAACGTTTTTGTGATGATTCTCTCTGGTTGTATCTCCGGGAGGGTAAAGTCAAAAGCAATATCAAGGAAAGACATAATAATATTGAATGTGGCTCCCCACAAGACCTCTTCTTCTCCTTTGATGTTTTTATGTATCAGGCAGGGGAACTTCCACTCATCTTCCGTCCCACCTGCTGTATCGTCCGGAGAACGGATAGAGAAAAATCCGTAGCTTTCTTTATTGTAAAACGCCTTCAGGGGTATTTCCACCATTTTGTCCACCTCCCGGCTGAGGTGGAATTTCCATTCTTTTTCGACAAGGCCTATCATAGGGAAAATTGTTTTTGTAAATAGATGCAAACGGTAAGAGGGAAGGGGGCCGAGAAAACGGACATTGAAAGGGCTGAGTCTTATTTCTTCCCATGATTCCCTCACGGCATTGGCGAGAAAGAGTGCTATCCTGTCAAACGCGATTTTTCCCCTTTCTCTGGCGTACATCAGAGCATCTCCGCCCAGAAGGGGAGGGAATCCATGGACGATGAAGAAGCTTAGAAAGCGATCCAGAAAAGGCTCCAGCTTTCCTCCCGGCCCGCTCAGATCCCCGGACTGCGGGACGGCCGCTGATCTTTTGCTTAGCAGGAATATAAATTCACCATTATCCATGGATTGATCCGTTTTGAAGAAAATAGGAATCAATACTCCGGCTTCGGTTTGCTTTTTATGTTCTCCTGTTTGTTTTCTGGATTTAGTTCTTTCGTGGTAGTTGATCTTGGCGGTTTTCAGTCGTTCCACTATATGTTTGATGGTAATATCTCTATTCATGACAGGATACCCTGGACTGGTGATTTTGGAATACAAAGGCTTTCCCATTGATAGAAAAATTACTATACCATTTCAGTACGACCTGGCAACAGGAAAAGTTTGTAAAACAGGTTTGTTCTGAATTGAATCCCGACTCGTCGGGACATTCCCCGCTGCTTGCGGCGGGGTTAGCGAACGAATAAAAAATAGAAGTTTTCCTTACCCCAATAAACGGGATAAGCCCCACTAAAGGGTATAAGTGCGATAACGAAGTTGCTTTCTACGAGAAAGCAACTT
>JAGGXJ010000141.1 GCA_021163105.1 Syntrophobacterales bacterium | reverse complement strand
GTATGCAATGTCATCGAACTCTTCCTGGATAGCCTTGGCATTCTCAGATAATTTCAGCATGCCGCTAATGTAACAGAACTACCACCATGTGTAAAGTTTATTTATTTTTAATTCCTAAAGGAAGAGTTTTTGGCCGATTATAGGATTAACGGCAAAAAGTCGCTTGCACGTGCTGAAAGAAGCGTTCGTCATCTTGAGGAGACTTTTGAGGGTGTGAGAGTGGTTAGCATAACAACCCCGCAGATCAACAAGTATATTGAGAAGCGACAGAGTGAAGAGGCAGCGAATGCCAGCATCAATCGTGAGCTTTCAGCTCTCAAACGCATGCTGAATCTCGGGGCAAGACAAACTCCACCCAAGGTTGATAAAGTTCCTTATATTCCGATGTTGAAGGAGAACAACATCCGGACGGGATTCTTCGAGCATGAGGATTTTGTAACGGTCAGAGATGCTCTTCCAGAGTATTTAAAATCTGTTATAACCTTTGCGTACAATACTGCCTGGAGGCGGTCGGAGATTTTGAATTTGACATGGAGGAACGTAGATCTCAAAGAAGGAATAGTCCGACTGGACCCAGGGGAAACTAAGAACGACGAGGGGCGGGTAGTCTACTTAGACGCTGAGCTTCTTGATATGATGGCAGATCTCCAGCGAAAGAAGGCGTTCGGATGTCCATATGTTTTCCATCGCAATGGGAACCAAATACGCGATTTTCGATCTGCATGGGCGAATGCTTTTGAATCGGCCGGGATTTCTTCGATGATGTTTCACGATTTACGAAGAACTGCCATACGTAACATGATTCGCGCCGGTATCCCGGAGCGTGTCGCCATGACCATCTCGGGGCACAAGACGAGGGCAGTATTTGATCGCTACAACATAGTGTCACCAGAGGATCTCAAGGAAGCTGCTCGAAAGCGGCAAGAATTTAATGAGTTGCAGGGGTCACGGTTACAAAACGGTTACATTGGCTCTTTTAAAGAAAAAAGGGTTGTCGCCATTTCAGGCGCAACCCCTTGATTTTACTTGGTGCCGGAGCTCGGAATCGAACCGAGATGACCGTAAGGTCGGGGGATTTTGAGTCCCCTGCGTCTACCAGTTTCACCACTCCGGCTTGGCGGCTGATTATATATTTGCACCGCAGATTGTCAAGAAAATTGTATTGACATTTTATTGAACGGCATGTTAGGTTTCCGCCCTGTTAATGGGGCTGTAGCTCAGTTGGGAGAGCGCTTGAATGGCATTCAAGAGGTCAGGGGTTCGACCCCCCTCAGCTCCACCAGAGAAATCAAGGGGTTGCAGATGCCACGCAATCCTTTTTTTTGTGTACAGAATCATTCAACAGCGCCGGCAATCCTTTTCTGCGCCTCGCATGCTTCCTGCACCATTCGCTCGAACAGTTCAGGTATCTCAGGTATGTCGTGGAGAAGACCGGTAGCCTGCCCTACAGTAAGTACGCCCCTTTTAATGTCTCCCTTTTCGGTTGCCAGGCTTATCGCCTTGAAGGCATTCGCAAGATAGGCCATCATCACCGAGTTTTTGACCCCTGAAAGAAGCACACCGATAAATAGCTTGAAGTATGGAAGGTCCAACATCTTTGCAATATCTCTGGAATTGACGAGTGACGCCAGAAAATCAGGCATTCCCAGAAAACCTTTTTTGTATGCCTTAACAGCCGCCGGTGTTTTCAGTGAGCGACAGCCCAACCCGTCAAAGTAATTCCCGTAGATTGTATCGGTTACTCCCTTTTCAAGGGAGAGTTTTTTGTAATTCTCGTGGAGTCCGCTTTCCCGGGTTGCCATCAGGCGTGTTCCCATCGATATGCCTTCGGCTCCAAGCGCCAGCGCGGCAGCAAGTCCCCTGCCATCCGCGAAACCACCCGCTGCTATTACAGGGATATCCACCGCATCCACTATACTGGGAACCAGCACCAGAGACGTTGCGTCACCTCCATGCGCGGCTGCTTCATATCCGGTAGCAACGAGACCATCTGCACCCTGTTTTTGCGCCGCCAGTCCATGACGTTCATTAACAACGGTGGCAACAACTTTCCCCCCGTATTTATGAGCGGCCTTTACTATCCAGTCCCCTTTGCCGAGGGAAAAGTTGATGACGGGTACTTCTTCTTCAAGAAGTACCTTCGCGTTTTCTTTCGCTCCCGGGAAAAGGAGAGTCGAGTTCGCACCGAATGGCTTGTCTGTAAGTTCCCGGATTCTGCGGATAGACTCTCTCGTTTCTTTTACACCCAAAGGCCCTGTAGCCAAGATGCCCAGTCCGCCAGCATTGGAGACAGCGGCCACCATTTCAGGGATGCTGACCCAGCTCATCCCGGCCAACATAATGGGATATTTGATACCAAAAAGCTCAGTAATACGCGTTTTCATACATTCTCCACCTCTTCTGTTTTTCACCTTCCAACCGATAACAATTCCTATACGTTCAGGGAATCTGTGTCAACCGGAATTTAATTATAAATTTGCAAAATTGAATTAAACAGTGAGTAAAGTTACCGCTGCTTGCGGCGGGGTTAGCGAACGAATAAAAAATAGAAGTTTTCCTTACCCCAATAAACGGGATAAGCCCCACTAAAGGGTATAAGTGCGATAACGAAGTTGCTTTCTACGAGAAAGCAACTT